>NZ_JBBPFR010000016.1:0-105843 GCF_037969685.1 Stenotrophomonas sp. G106K1
CTGCAAGTACGTCCTTGTAAGCTTGGCCGCGGCATCCATGCCGCGGACACCCCCGCAACCGGACCCACCCCGCCTTCGACAGGTCTCCGCGATCTGTCGGAATGGCATTGCCTGCCCCTGGTGGGTGTCGACCTTGGTCGACACAGTAGATCCACGCCATGCGTGGATGAATCCAAACGCGCCGACCAAGGTCGGCACCTGCCGGGTCAGAGTCCCCCCGGCAACCGGACCCACCCTGCCTTCGACAGTTTTCCGCGATCTGCCGGAATGGCATGGCCTGCTCTTGGTAGGTGTCGACCTTGGTCGACACGGTAGATCCACGCCATGCGTGGATGCATCCAAACGTGCCGACCAAGGTCGGCACCTACCGGATCAAAGACCCTGCATCTGTCGACCTTCGACAGGTCGCCGCGGCTGTTGGTAGGTGTCGACCTTGGTCGACACGGTAGATCCACGCCATGCGTGGATGAATCCAAACGTGCCGACCAAGGTCGGCACCTACCAGGTCAGAGTCCCTGCATCAACGCCATCTGTGCCGAATGCGGGGCTTCGTCGTGGGCCGGGGCGCGCTTGTGGTAGATGCCCTCGGCATCCAGCTCCCAGGCGTTGAGGTTGTCGTCCAGGTAGTTCTGCAGCACCTCGCGATAGACCCGCTTGGCCAGTTCCGGGTCGAGGATCGGGAAGCAGGTTTCCACCCGCCGCAGCAGGTTGCGTTCCAGCCAGTCGGCGCTGGCACAGTACAGCTCCGGTGCGCCGTCGTTGCCGAACCAGTAGACCCGGCTGTGTTCCAGGAAGCGGCCGACGATCGAGCGCACGCGGATGTTGTCCGACACGCCGGGTACGCCAGGGCGCAAGGTACAGGCGCCACGGATGATCAGGTCGATCTGCACCCCCGCCTGCGAGGCGGCGTACAGCGCACGGATCACCTGCGCTTCGTTGAGGGCGTTCATCTTGGCGATGATCCGCGCCGGTCGCCCGGCGGCAGCGATGCGCGTCTCGCGCTCGATCCTCGCCAGGATCCCGGTGTGCAGGGTGAAGGGCGACTGCAACAGGCGCTTGAGCTTCATCTTCGAGGCCAGCCCGGACAACTGCTGGAACAGCAGGTGCACGTCGTTGCCGATGTCGGCATCGGCGGTGATCAGGCTCAGGTCGGTGTACGCGCGGGCGGTGCCGCTGTGGTAGTTGCCGGTGCCCAGGTGCACGTAGCGGCGCAGCTTGCGGCCTTCGCGGCGCACGATCAGCAGCATCTTGGCGTGGGTCTTGTAGCCGACCACGCCGTACACCACCTGCACGCCGGCTTCCTGCAGCCGATCGGCCAGGCCGAGGTTGGCTTCTTCATCGAACCGCGCGCGCAGTTCGACCACTACGGTCACGTCCTTGCCGGCACGTGCCGCCTGGATCAGGGCATCGACGATCAAGGAGTCCTTGCCGGTGCGGTACAGGGTCTGCTTGATCGCCAGCACGTTCGGATCCAGCGCGGCCTGGCGGATCAGGTCCAGCACTGCAGCGAACGCGTCGAAGGGGTGGTGCAGCAGCAGATCCTTGCGCGCGGTGGTCTCGAAGATGCCGTCGCTGTCGCGCAGGGTGCGCGGGGTCATCGGCGGATACTTCAGGTCCGGCTGCGCGATCAGGTCGTACAGCTGGATGATGCGGTTGAGATTGACCGGTCCATCGATGCGGTACACCGCGTTCTCGGTCAGGCCGAAGTTCTGCAGCAGGGTGCGCACGATGTCGCGCGGCATGTCGTGGGCGATTTCCAGGCGCACCGCAGGACGGTAGCCACGGTCCACCAGCTCGTCGCGCAGGGCCAGCGCCAGGTTTTCCACTTCCTCCTCGTCCACCACCAGCTCGGAGTTGCGGGTGACACGGAACTGATAGGCGCCCAGCACTTCCAGGCCCGGGAACAACTCGTCCACGAAGGTGGACAGCACCGAGGACAGGAACACGAAGTTCTGCGGGCCGCCGAGTTTTTCCGGCAGCTGGATGATCCGCGGCAGCGAACGCGGTGCGCGCACGATGGCCAGGTGGCCGCTGCGGCCGAACGCATCGGTGCCCTTCAGCACCACCACGATGTTCAGCGACTTGTTGAGGATCTTCGGGAACGGATGCACCGGATCCAGGCCCAGCGGCGACAGCACCGGCATGATCTCGTTGCGGAAGTAGGCACGCAGCCAGCGCTTCTGGCGGTGGGTCCAGGAGTTGCGGCCGAGCACGCCGATGCCGGCCTCCATCAGCGCCGGACGCAGCGTCTGGTTCCAGCAGCGGTACTGCTGGTCCACCAGCTCGGCGGCGCGTTCGTGGATGGCATTGAGAATGGCCTGCGGGCTCATGCCGTCCGGGGCCGGCGGCAGGCCGAACTCCTGCGCATGGCGGACCGCAGCGGCACGGATTTCGAAGAATTCATCCAGGTTGGTGCAGGAGATGCACATGAAGCGCAGGCGCTCCAGCAGCGGCACCTGCGGGTCCATCGCCTGCGCCAGCACGCGGAAGTTGAAATCCAGCTGCGACAGTTCGCGGTTGATGTACAGCGCCGGGTCGCGCAACGGATCGCTGTCCGTGCTCACGGGGAGGGGGAGGGATCCGAGGCTGCTCATGGCGTCATTCTTCGAAGGAGGTCAGGGGGGCGGACTCACGCGGTCGCACGTGGTCGGCATCGAAATGGCAGGCGAACACCGAGCCCTTGCCGACCTCGCTGTCGATTTCCAGGCGTGCGTGGTGCAGACCAAGGATGTGCTTGACGATCGACAGGCCCAGGCCGGTGCCGCCGCTTTCGCGCGAACGGCTGCTGGAGACACGGTAGAAACGTTCGGTCAGCCGCGGCAGGTGCGTGGCGGGAATACCGTAGCCGGTGTCACGCACCGCCAGCACCACGCCGTCGCCCTCGCGGCGGAACTCCACCGCGATGCGGCCACCGGCCGGGGTGTAGCGCACCGCGTTGGTGACCAAGTTGGAGAAGGCGCTGTGCAGTTCCTTGGTCGAGCCCTGCAGGTCCACGCCGGCCAGGTCGTCGATGCTGATCTGGTGCCGGCCCTGGCTGTGCGCTTCGGCTTCGCGGCGCAGGGTGGCCAGCATGGGCTGCATCGCCACCGTCTCGGCCTCGCTGTGTTCCTGCGATTCCAGCCGCGACAGGGTCAGCAGGTCCTCCACCAACTGGGCCATGCGCTGGCTCTGCTTGCGCATTTCATCCAGCATCGGTCCGGTTCCCGGGAAATCCTCCGGGTCCATCATGTCCAGGTAGCCGTGGACCACGGTGAGCGGGGTGCGCAGCTCATGTGAAACGTTGGCCACGAAGTCGCGGCGTACCTGTTCCAGGCGCAGCAGCTTGCTGACGTCGCGGGCGATCAGCAGCCAGTAGTCGGACGAATAGGGAATCAGGCGCAGGTTCAGGCGGATCGCAGGATCGACCGGCGAAGCCACGTCCAGGATCGGTTCGGCGTTGCGGCCACCGGCCAGCCAGTGGGCAAGCGGCATCGGCTGCAGGCGTTCGACCAGGGCCTCACCCAGATCGCCGGGATGGTGCAGGCCGAGCAGCGCCGTGGCCGCTTCGTTGAACCACTGCACGCGCTGGCTGTTGCGGTCCAGCACCACCACGGCGTCGGGCAGCGCGGCGGCGGCGGCGCGATAGCTGCGCAGCATGTCCAGCAGGCGCCGCTTGCGCACGCGCATCTCGACCTGGTTGCGGTACAGCAGGCGGTCCAGTTCGTTCCAGACGCCGGTGCCCTCGGCGGCGGTGTCCCAGCGCTGGCGCGCGGTCAGCCGGCGCAGCACGCGGCGCAGCCGCCAGTAGTGCCAGACCAGCGTCGCCAGTGCCGCCAGCGCGATGCACAGCCACAGGTGGCCAGTGAACCATCCGACCAGACCGGCCAACAGCAACACGGTGGCCACGGTGGCCAGTGTCTTCAACCAGGCAGAGCGGATGTGGCGGGGCATTGCGGTCTCGTCGTGGGTTGCGGCGGTTCACGCAGGTGAACCGAGGGTTATAGCAGAGTTGCCGACGCCGGCACCGTGGGGTGCAAGGCGTCGGCACGACGAGGCTCAGGTTGCGGTGGAGAAGCGGTAACCGGCGCCGCGCACGGTCTGCACCATGTTCTCGGCGTTGAACGGTTCCAGCGTCTTGCGCAGGCGGCGGATATGCACGTCGATGGTGCGTTCTTCCACATACACGCTGCCGCCCCACACATGGTCCAGCAGCTGCGCACGGGTATACACGCGCTCGGGGTGGGTCATGAAGAAGTGCAGCAGGCGGTATTCGGTCGGGCCGATCGGCACCGGCTGGTCGTTGGCGAACACGCGATGGGCGGCGCCATCGATGCGGATCGAGCCGACCGCTACGCTGCCGTCCTCGTCATCGTCGCGGGCGCGGCGCATGACCGCACGGATACGGGCCAGCAGTTCGCGCGCCGAGAACGGCTTGACCACGTAGTCGTCCACACCGGCTTCGAGGCCGCCGACGCGGTCATTCTCTTCGCCGCGTGCGGTCAGCATGATGATCGGCACTTCGCGGGTCAGGGTTTCCTTGCGCCAGCGCCGGGCCAGGTCCAGGCCGCTGGTGCCGGGCAGCATCCAGTCCAGCAGGATCAGGTCGGGGACGCGGTCGGCGATGGCGGTCTGGGCCTCACGGGCGTCACCGGCGTGGACAGGTTCGTAATCGCCCTTGCGAAGGGCGAAGGCGACCATTTCGCGGATCGCGGGCTCGTCATCGACGATCAGGATGCGTTTCTGCACGATGGCACCGTAGGGCTCAGTTACTGAAGTGGTGCCAGTAGACTACGGTTTGATGACATGTTTGTGACTGCCTGGCCGGCATCTGGCATTGCTGCCATCTGCCGGTCATGCCGTGCTCAGCGGCGGTCCAGGTCCGGGTCCTGTATACCCTGCCGGCGCAGCTCGAGCACGGTGGGCGTGATCGATTCGATCCGCGCATCCACGCGGGCCCGGCCGACGTAGTCCAGGGCGGGGTTGCGCTTGAGTGCCTGCAGCTGCATCAGGGCCTGTTCCGGGCGCCCGCCCAGGAACGCTGCCTCGGCATAGGCCTCGCTGGCGCGGACACTATCGCCGGCCAGTTCACTGGCGCGGGCGTAGCGCTGCTGGAAGACCGGATCGTTACCGCTTTGCGACAGCAGCGGACGCAGCATCGCCTGTGCGCGCTGCCCTGCAGCCTGGCCGCCCTGCTCATTCAGGATTTCGGCATAGGTCAGCGCCACCGGCCGGCTGTTGGGGTGCTCGTGCAGCAGTTGCTCGAAGCGCGCATTGGCCTGGGTGGATTGGCCGGTGCGCGATTCCGCCTCGGCCAGGGCCAAGGCGACCCAGAGGCTGTCCGGGTGGGTTTTCAGCAGCTCGGTCAACGTCTGCCGGGCCTCGCTGGCACCGCTACGGCCGCCGCGCATGCTGGCCAGGGCCTGGCCGTAACGCTGGGCGTCGTCCAGGCCGTCCTTCTGCCGCCGCGCAAGATCGGCGTACTCGCGCTGCAGTTCAGCCGGGCTGTCGGCGCTGAGTACGCGCAGGCGTTCGCGGGCCCAGTTGAAATCACCACTGGCGCCGCGGCTGAGCTGGCCGATCGGCACCCGCAGCACGCTGCCGGGCAACAGCGGGTTGATGCCGCGCAGCAGCGGATCGCCCAGGGTCGGGTCGGTCGGATCCACCCGTTCCCTGCGCTCGCCGCTGGGCGTGCGCGTGGTCAGCAGCACCGTGTCCTTCTTCATCTGTTCGGCGCGGGCCTTGGCCTCGCTGATGCGGGTGGTGTTGACCGGGTGGGTGCGCAGGAAGTCGGGAACGCTGTAACCGCCGTCGTTGCCGCGCATCGCCGAGGACATGCGCTCGAAGAAGCCGGCCATCGCGTCCACGTCGTAGCCGCTGCGCGACAGCGTGCGGATGCCCAGCCGGTCGGCCTCCGATTCATTGGAACGGGTGTAGTCGATCTGCCGTTGCTGCATCAGGCCCATGCCCGAGCTGATTGCTGCCATTGTGGCGTTGCCCGAGGAGGAGCTGTTGCTGGCCTGGGCGGCAACCACCGCCGCCAGCATGCCGAGCAGGATCGGGATCTGGTCGCGCTGGGCGCGCTCGACCCCGCGCAGCACGTGCTGCTGGGTGACGTGGGCGATTTCGTGCGACAGCACCGCCGCCACTTCGTCCTCGCGCTCGGCCGTCAGCACCAGGCCGGCATTGACGCCGATGTAGCCGCCGAGGGTGGCGAAGGCGTTGATCTGGCGGTCCTTCATCACGAAGAAAGTGTAGGGCTGGCGTGGCTGGTCGCTGTTGGAACCGAGGCGGGTGCCCATGGTCTGCAGCCAGTCGTTGACCAGTGGATCGTCCAGCAGGTAGCCGTAGTTGCGCAGCTCGCGCAGCATCATCGCGCCGTACTCGGCCTGGCGGGCCGGGGTCAGCAGTTCGCCCGCCGAGGAGCCGATGTCCGGCAGCTTCTCCTGGGCCTGCGCCAGCGGGGCGGCCAGGGCCAGGGTCAGGGCAGCGGTGAGCAGCAGGGGTCGCAAGCGGTCGGTCCTCGGGCAGAGTCTGCCCAGCGTGGCAGGGCAGGGGGCAACCATTCGTTAATCAATCCACAGTGTTGCGGGCGTGGCGTGGAAATTCCAGCGCACCGGTACCATATATGGACCGTCGATCCATCGTGGAGTTTCCCGTGACAGCCCAGTCCGCCGGCGCTACCCCCGCCATCACCATCTATTCCACCGCCGTCTGCCCGTACTGCGTGGCCGCCAAGAACTTCCTCAAGAGCAAGGGCCAGCAATGGACCGAGGTCCGCATCGACCTGGACCCGGTCGAGCGCGAGAAGATGATGGCCAAGACCCGCCGTACCAGCGTGCCGCAGATCTTCGTGGGCGACGTCCACGTGGGCGGCTACGACGACATGATGGCCCTGCACCGTGAAGGCAAGCTCGAGCCGCTGCTGGCCGGGCAGGGCCAGGCATGAGCGCGGCCGACGACGCCAGCAAGGACCGGATCGCCGAGTTCACCGATTTCCGCAAGCGCATGAATGAACGCATCCTGGGCGAGCCGAACCAGGTGGTGCGCCGCTTCTTCGCGCTGGACACGCAGACCTACCAGGCCGGCGCGCTGGACGTGAAGACCAAGGAGCTGCTGGGCCTGGTGGCCTCGATGGTGCTGCGCTGCGACGACTGCATCAGCTACCACGTGGCCCAGTGCAAGGACGTCGGCGTTACCCGTGAAGAGTTCTTCGAGACCTTCTCGGTCGGCCTGGTGGTCGGCGGCTCGATCGTGATCCCGCACCTGCGCCGCGCCGTGGACTTCCTCGACCAGCTGGAAGGTGGCGCCGCCGCCCCGGCCGCGCACGAGCACTGAGCCCGGCCGCTACCGCGAACCAGGCTCTCTGGTAATGCCGGCCGCTGGCCGGCATCCAGTGGACCCGAATTGGCAGAGGTTGCCGGCCAGCGGCCGGCATTACCCGGGCATGCGCCGGGCCTTTCCCGCAACCCAACAGCCCAGGAGCCCCCTTGTTGTTCAAGGGGGCGCGCCGAAGGCGTGGGGATAAGGTGGGATGCGCGGGCAATTCTGCCTTACCCGGCTCGGACTAATTGCCTATTTGGGGTCTCCGAGCCGGGTAAGGCATAATTGCGGGTGAAACTTCCTTTGCGCCGGCGTTTCCGGGCACGTCCGGACGGCGTTTTTCCCCCTGTTCGGAACATCGATCAATGACGCAGAAAATTACGGTCATCCGCGGCGACGGCATTGGCCCGGAAATCATGGACGCCACCCTGTTCGTGCTCGACCAGCTCAAGACTGGCCTGGAGTACGAAGACGCCGACGCCGGCCTGGTGGCCCTGGAGAAGCACGGCGATCTGATGCCGGCGGTGACCCTGGAATCGATCGCGCGCAACAAGGTCGCGCTGAAGAGCCCGCTGACCACGCCGGTCGGTGGTGGCTTCACCTCGATCAACGTCAGCCTGCGCCGCCACTTCGACCTGTACGCCAATGTGCGTCCGGCCCACACCTTCCCGAACACCAAGTCGCGTTTCGAGAACGTCGACCTGATCACCGTTCGTGAGAACACCGAAGGTGCGTACCTGGCCGAAGGCCAGGAAGTGTCGGCCGACGGCGAGACCGCCTTCTCCGGCACGCGCATCACCCGCAAGGGCTCCGAGCGCATCGTGCGTTACGCCTTCGAGCTGGCCAAGAGCACCGGCCGCAAGAAGGTCACCGCCGTGCACAAGGCCAACATCATCAAGTCGACCTCGGGCCTGTTCCTGGCCGTGGCGCGCGAAGTCGCCGCGCAGTACCCGGACATCGAGTTCCAGGAAATGATCGTCGACAACGCCTGCATGCAGCTGGTGATGCGTCCGGAACAGTTCGACATCATCGTCACCACCAACCTGTTCGGCGACATCATTTCCGACCTGTGCGCCGGTCTGGTCGGTGGCCTCGGCCTGGCCCCGGGTGCCAACATCGGCAAGGACGCGGCGATCTTCGAAGCCGTGCACGGCACCGCACCGGACATTGCCGGCCAAGGCAAGGCCAATCCGTGCGCCCTGCTGCTGGCAGCGGCACAGATGCTGGACCATGTCGGCCAGCCGGAAAATGCCGAGCGCCTGCGCAAGGCCATCGTGGCCACGCTGGAAGCCAAGGATTCGCTGACCGGCGACCTCGGCGGCACCGGCAACACGATGGGCTTCGCCAAGGCGATCGCCAGCCGCCTGTAAGCAGCGGCTCGACCCCGGTCGGATCCACAGCGGGGCGCCTTCGGGCGCCCCGTTGCGTTTCACCACCTCCACAAAAATTGATCTGTGCGCGTTTCGCACAGATCATGTGCTCCGATGCAGCTGGTTCGTGCGTTCAATGCTCCTCATCCTGTGCCGACTTTCCCTCGCACAGGAGCTTGACCATGAACCTCGCTGCTTTCGGCCTGGCCAGCCTGATCGGCATGGCGGCCACCACCCCGGCGGCCGCCGCCGAGTCGTCCCATCCCACCATCCGACATATGGTCGGCGCCCCGGCTGCCACCTCGCTCGACGCAGCGAAGACGGCCGTGCTGGTGATCGACTTCCAGAACGAGTATTTCGATGCCAAGGCCGCAGCTGGTTTCGCCGGCGGTCGCATGGTCATTCCCGATGGCATGGCGGCCCTGCGGCAGACGCGCCGCGTGGTCGACTTCGCCGATGCCAACGGCATCCGCGTGATCCATGTCCAGCACGTGTTGCCGCTCGGCGCGCAGCTGTTCGCAGAGGGCAGCGTCAATGCCGCCTTCCACCGTGACATGCAGCCGCGCAAGGGCGAGACTGTGGTGCAGAAGGACAACGTCAGCGTGTTCGCCGGTGCCTCGGCAGCGGTATTGGACAAGGCGCTGAAGGATGCCGGTATCGACACCCTGATCGTCACCGGCCTGCAGACCCATGCCTGCGTTGCCGGTGCTGCACGCGATGCCGCTGCAGCGCCGCGCGGCTATCGGGTGATCGTGGCCTCCGATGCCTCTGCCAGCCGCGATCTGAATCTGGCCAATGGCGGGGCCATCGGCCATCGCGCGTTGCATGAAGCGTCGCTGGCACAGATCGAGGATGCCTTTGGCGAGGTCATGACCACCTCGGCGATCCTGGCGCTGCCGGTGCGCAGGGCCGGCGACGACGCTTGATAAGCTGGCGGGGTCCGCAGCTTGCGGGCCCCGCCCACTGGAGCGCGCTGCCGATGGATCATTTCGCCGCCCTGCGAGCCCTGCGCGTGATCGTCGAGGCCGGCAGTTTCACCGCTGCCGCCGAGCGGGTGGGTACCACCCATTCGGCGATGTCGCGGCAGCTGCGTCAACTTGAAGAGCACCTGCAGGTGCGGCTGCTGGATCGCAACAGCCGGCGGTTGTCGCTGACCGAGGCCGGGCGCGACTACTACCGCGAGGCGGTGGCGCTGCTTGACCGGCTGGAGGCCGCCGATGACCGCGCGCGGGCCGGCCAGGCCCAGCCCAGCGGGCGCGTGCGGGTCAGCGTGCCGCAGGTGGTCGCCAGCCAGGAGTTGCCGCATTGGTTGCCTGGCTTCCTGGCGCGCTATCCGCAGGTGGCACTGGAACTGTCGGCCGACGATCAGCTGGTCGATGTGGTCGGCGGTGGCTTCGATCTCGCCCTGCGCATCGCACCGTCCTTGCCTGACAGCCAACTGGTCGCCCGTGAACTGGCGCGATGCCCGCGCATCCTGGTTGCGGCACCGGCCTACCTCGCCCGGCACGGACTGCCTCGACAGGTGGCCGATCTGCACAGCCACACGCTGTTGGCATTCAACCCGGTTGCGGCGATGACGCCGTGGCAGCTGCACGGGCCGCGTGGTGCCGTCGTCAGCGTGGAAGCAGGCCAACGACTGCGCGTGGACGCTACGCCGGCACTGTATGCGGCCGTGCTGGCCGGCATGGGCATCAGTCTGTTCACCGCGCTCACGGTGCAGGAAGACCTGCGCGCCGGCCGGTTGATCCGCGTGCTGCCCAGCTGGCACGGTGGCACGCGCTGCTATTTCGCGCTGTATCCCCATGCGCGTGCGCTGGCGCCGAAAGTGCGCGCGCTGGTCGATCATCTTGCCGCGCATTACGCTGCAGCGTCGGGTGCGGCAGGGTAATCGCACGGCAGTGGTGAGGAATGGGGATGGAGTCGGTGTATCTGCTGGTCGCGCTGGGCGCGATCGTCGCGGGGTTCGTGCAGGGCCTGTCGGGATTCGCGTTCGGCATGGTCGCGATGTCGTTCTGGGCGTGGGGGCTGGATCCCCGGCTTGCGGCGACGCTGTCGGTGTTCGGCGCGCTGGTCGGCCAGTTGTTGGCGGTGTTCACCGTGCGCCGTGGCTTCAACCTGCGCCTGCTGCTGCCGTTCGTGCTCGGCGGGTTGGCGGGCATTCCGCTGGGCGTGCTGGTGCTGCCACAGCTGGACATGGTGTGGTTCAAGGCGCTGCTGGGAGGATTCCTGGCGCTGTGGTGCCCGGTGATGCTGATGGCGCGTTCGTTGCCGCCGGTCACCGTTGGCGGTCGGTTCGGTGACGCGCTGGCCGGCATGGCTGGCGGTGTGTTCAGCGGCATCGGTGGCTTCGCCGGGCCGGTGCCGACGCTGTGGAGCACGTTGCGTGGCTTCGGCAAGGACGAGCAGCGCGCGGTCATCCAGAACTTCAACCTGGCGATGCTGGCGGTGACCATGGCTACCTATGTCGGTACCGGCATGGTGACCCGGCAGATGCTGCCGTACTTTGCCATCGTCGCGCCGGCAATGCTGGTGCCAACGCTGCTGGGGGCGAAGCTGTATATCGGCATCAGTGAAGCGCGTTTCCGGCAGATCGTGCTGGGTCTGTTGACGGCCTCCGGCGTTGCCATGCTGGCCTCTTCGTTGCCGTTGCTGCTGTCCCGTGGGGTGGCGGGATGAGGGCTCAGGCGGGCCGCAGCATGCGGAAGCGTTGCTCGGCGGTGATCCGGAAATAGTCGGCCGGTCCGCCGCCGCGCAGGATGGTGTCGCTCGCTGCAGTGTCGTAGATGCCGTCGACGAGCAGCCGCGTATCGATATGCACGGCGACCACTTCTCCCAGTACCAGCCAGCCATTGGTGTCGTTACCGGTCGCGTCGCGCAGGCGTACGATCTGCGTGCAGCGGCACTCCATGCTCACCGGGCTCTGCGCCACGCGCGGCGGTGCAACCTGCTCCGAGGCCAGCGGTGTCAGCCCCGCCAGTGCGAACTCGTCCACTTCGGGCGCGACTGCGCGGCAGCTTTCGTTCATTGCCTGGGCCAGATCGAATGTGGCGAGGTTCCAGACGAACTCGCCGGTGGCTTCGATGTTGCGCAGCGAGTCCTTGCGCCCCTGGCTGCTGAAACCAATGATCGGCGGCGTGTAGTTGAAGGCGTTGAAGAAGCTGTAGGGCGCCAGGTTCACATTGCTGTCGGCATCACGACTGGAGATCCAGCCGATGGGGCGCGGGCCGATGATGGCGTTGAACGGATCGTGCGGCAGGCGATGGCCGTCGGCCGGGCGATAGCTGTGGAAGCGGGGAGGGATGGTATCTGCCATGGGTGTGTTTCCGGGGGAGGCGAGCGTGCTCGACGCTACAAAAAAGGCCGCGATCCCGACGGATCGCGGCCTTGTCGTTTACAGCATGGATTGGATCAGCGCTGCTGGATCTTCGACAGCAGGCGCAGGAACTCCACATACAGCCAGACCAGGGTCACCATCAGGCCGAATGCGCCATACCATTCCATGTACTTCGGTGCGCGCTGGGCTGCGCCGGTTTCGATGAAATCGAAGTCCAGCACCAGGTTCAGCGCAGCAACCACCACCACGAACAGGCTGAAGGCGATGCCCCAGCCGCTTGAGGAATGGATCAGCGGCACCTGGATGTTGAAGAACGACAACACGAACGAAGCCAGGTACAGCAGGGCGATGCCGCCTGTGGCAGCGACCACGCCGAGCTTGAAGTTCTCGGTGGCCTTGATCACGCCGCTGCGGTAGGCGATCAGCAATGCGAACAGGGTGCCGAAGGTCAGCAGCACCGCCTGGAAAACGATACCCGGGAAGCGCAGTTCGAACAGCGCGGAAATCGCACCCAGGAACAGGCCTTCGACCAGCGCATACATCGGCGCGGTGACCGGCGACCACTCCTTCTTGAAGATGGTGATCAGGGCCAGGACCAGGCCACCGATCGCGCCGCCCATGGCGTACAGCTTGGCGCCGGCCATCACCTGGCCATAGTCGTCCACGCTCTGGTTCCAGGCGAAGGCGGCGGTCAGCACGGTCAACAGCAGCAGGAGGCCGGTCTTGTTGACGGTGCCGTTGATGGTCATGGCCTGGTCGGGGCTGGTCACCACCGAGCCACTGGCCAGATCGAGGAAGGTCGACTCGGAAAGAGCCGGGTTACCGCTGCGCATGCGAGGTCTCCGTGCGAAAAGGGGGCGATTCGGCCATCCGGCCGATGGCTGCGAGCATAGCCGATGGCTGCGTAATCTGTGGTCATGGCGGGGCGGGCAGGGATTGCGCGTTGACAGTTCGCACGGCGCTTGGCCACAATGGTCAGCTCCCCGGGTTCACGCCCGAGGGGATTGCAACACCGGGGTATAGCGCAGTCTGGTAGCGCGCCTGCTTTGGGAGCAGGATGTCGGGGGTTCGAATCCCTCTACCCCGACCAATCCACATCACGTCGGATTGGACGCCGTTCCGGTTCGGGCGCCCGTAGCTCAACTGGATAGAGCACCGGCCTTCTAAGCCGGCGGTTACAGGTTCGATTCCTGTCGGGCGCGCCATTGGTTGGTGCGACACCGGAACGTAGCTGGCGGATGTGAAGAAGTGCTTGCAAAAGCCTGTCGACTCCACCAGAATGTCGGACTCGCTTCGGCGGACCGGAACTTCGGTGACAGTCCACGGGCAACGTATCAAGCTTCAGCGTCGGCAGCATCGACGGTGAAGCGAAAGTTTCAGTGGTGGCTGTAGCTCAGTTGGTTAGAGTACCGGATTGTGATTCCGGTGGTCGGGGGTTCGAATCCCCTCAGCCACCCCACTGATTCAACCGCATCGGCAACGCCGAAACGGTATTGCAATAAACAGGTCGCCGGCTATAATGTGCGCCTGAGTTTCAGGGCTGTTAGCTCAGTTGGTAGAGCAGTTGACTCTTAATCAATAGGTCCAAGGTTCGAATCCTTGACAGCCCACCAAGACAGAAGCCATCGGGTCCGCCCGGTGGCTTTTTTCTTCAAGATGTAACCCTTCGCGATGGATCGCTGGTTGCAGTGCTTGTTTCAACCAGGTTGAAGAAAGTACTTGCAACGCCCTCGCGGATCGGGGCATAATTTGCCCCCCGATTTCGGGCTGTTAGCTCAGTTGGTAGAGCAGTTGACTCTTAATCAATAGGTCCAAGGTTCGAATCCTTGACAGCCCACCAGACGAAAGCCACTTGGTCCGCCAAGTGGCTTTTTTCTTTATGTCTCCGCTGGCGTGGAGCCGGCTGGAGGATAGCCCCCTTGAGTCAAGGGGGCGCGGCGAAGCCGGGGGGATGTGGGTGTTGGTGAGAGGGGCCCGCGCGGTGCGCAGCAGCGCGTGGGGCGGCAGCGCGAATGCGCAGCCGCGTCCCCAAGGTTCGAATCCTTGACAGCCCACCAGACGAAAGCCACTTGGTCCGTCAAGGGGCTTTTTTCTTGCCTTCGGCAGCATCTGTGGATCCCCGTCATCGTCATGGGTGGATGACGCACGCAGTGATGGATTCATCCACGCACGGCGTGGATCTACTGAAGCGCGGCTGAAATCAGCGTCAAATGCGTCATCGGCATGTTCAATGCTGTGAGCTGCTTCTCACCGGTTGCCGCCGGCATCGCTCCCAATAGGTGTTCCGCGCCGAAGGCGCATGCATGAGGAGTGCTTCGATGGCAGTCAGCAAGAGCGTGGGCGTGATCCTGTCCAGCGTGGTGGTGATCGCCCTGTCGGGCTGCAGGGCGGACGACGCCGCCACTGCCGGGGCCGCACCGGATCACGCGCAGACGGTGGAGCGTGCTGCGGATGTCGAGCATGTTCCCGCGAAACCGGTGGTCGACGCCGCGATGGTGATGCGTCCGGCCCAGGCGACGGGGGAGGGGGCGTCTGCGGATGCGGATGAAATGAAGCGCTCTGAAGACGGCGCGACGCTTGAGGCCCGCAAGCGCGATGCGGCGATGGGCAGCGATGGTGCGGCGTCGGAGCAGGTACAGCCCGCACATTGATCCGATGACCCGGGTCGGCACCCACCGCCCGGGCCGCTTTCCCTATCAAATGGCGTATTAAGCTTTGTGGAAGCCTTCCGCTTTCCGCCCCCGCCTGCAACAATGAACACCTGAGCCGGCCACGCGAAAGTGGCGGAATTGGTAGACGCCCTGGATTTAGGTTCCAGTGCCGCAAGGCGTGGGGGTTCGAGTCCCCCCTTTCGCACCAGGCCGGCCCGTCCCCCGCCCAGTCGGGCATTCCGCGTCAACCCCTGCGCCCGGCCATGCTGGCGGCGCCGCCCGAATTGGGCGAAACTAAAGGGCTGCGGCAAGCAGGCGCGTCATCGACGTCGTGTCCTTACAACCGTTTCATCCATCATCGAGCCGGGGGCCAGGGCGCCACCGGTGGCAGGAGTCAACATGCAAGCTTCGATCGAAACCATCGGCAACCTGGAACGCCGCCTGAGCTTCTCGCTGCCGGAAGACCGTCTGCAGAGCCACATCAACGGCCGCCTGGGCGAAATCGCCCGCACCACCCGCATCAAGGGTTTCCGTCCGGGCAAGGTGCCGGCCAAGGTGATCGAGCAGCGCTTCGGCGCGCAGGTCCGTGGCGAGGCGCTGGACGGCCTGCTGCGCGAAACCTTCGACGCCGCCGTGCGCGAGCATGACCTGCGCATCGTCGGCAGCCCGCGCATCGACAAGGGTGACGAGGGTGAATTCTCCTTCGTGGCCACTGTCGAAGTGGTGCCGGACTTCGGTGACATCGACGTCAGCAAGCTGACCGTCGTGCGCCACACCGCCGAGATCACCGATGCCGACATCGACCAGATGATCGAGAACCTGCAGACCCAGCGTCGCAGCTGGTCGCCGGTCACCCGTGCCGCGCAGGACGGCGACCTGGTCGCACTGGAAACCTGGTCGCAGGCCGGTGACGAGCGCCTGCCCGCGGAAGGCACCGAGAAGGGCAGCATCGTGCTCGGTCAGGGCATGATGTTCGAGGCCATCGAGCAGGGCCTGGTCGGCATGGCCAAGGACGAAGAGAAGGCCCTGGACGTCGAGTTCCCGGCTGACTGGCGCGTGCCGGCGCTGGCGGGCAAGACCGTGCAGGTCACCGTCAAGGTCACCGACATCTCCGAGCCGGTCGTGCCGGCGGTCGATGAAGCCTTCATCAAGAGCTTCGGCGTGAAGGGCGGCGACGTCGAGCAGTTCCGCAGCGACATCCGTGCCAACCTCGAGCGCGAGCTGAAGGGCGCGCTGATGAACCGCCTGCGTCGTGAAGTCGGCGAGCAGCTGATCGCGGCGTACGCTTCGGTGGAAATGCCGCCGCGCCTGGTCGAAAACGAAGCCCGCGCCATGCTGGCCCAGCAGGTCGAGCAGATCCGCCGCAGTGGCCGCAACCCGGGCGAGATCCCGGCCGACGCCCACGAAGGCTTCAAGGACGCTGCTGCCAAGCGCGTGCTGGTCGGCCTGGTGGTCGGCGAAGTGGCCCGCAGCAACGACCTGCGCCTGGAGCCGAAGCGTCTGAATGAAACGATGCGTCTGATCGCTTCGACCTACGAAGAGCCGGAGCAGGTCATTGAGATGTACCGCAACGACCCCCAGCTGATGTCTGGCCTGCAGAACCGCGTGATGGAAGAGCAGGTGATCGACTGGATCGCCGAGCGCGCCCAGCACACTGAAGAAAAGCTGTCGTTCCAGGACGCGATCCGCCAGTAATCCCTGGCCGATTGCCGGATACCCCGCGCCAGCCCTGGCGCGGGGGTGTTTCCCCCCAAGATAGGTACCTCACGAAATGGACAACCGAACCAAAGCCCTGAACATGGTTCCCATGGTGGTCGAGCAGACCAGCCGCGGCGAGCGTGCCTACGACATCTATTCGCGCCTGTTGAAGGAGCGCCTGATCTTCCTGGTTGGCCCGATCGACGATCACATGGCCAACGTGGTGGTGGCGCAGCTGCTGTTCCTGGAAGCGGAAAACCCGGAAAAGGACATCAGCATCTACATCAACTCGCCGGGTGGCGTGGTCACCGCCGGCATGGCGATCTACGACACCATGCAGTACATCAAGCCGGACGTGAGCACCATCTGCGTCGGCCAGGCCGCCTCGATGGGCGCGCTGCTGCTGGCGTCCGGTGCAGCCGGCAAGCGCTATGCGCTGCCGAACTCGCGGGTGATGATCCACCAGCCGCTGGGCGGCTTCCAGGGCCAGGCCACCGACATCGACATCCACGCACGCGAGATCCTGACCCTGCGTGCGCGCCTGAACGAAGTGCTGGCCAAGCACACCGGCCAGTCTCTGGAGACCATCGCGCGCGATACCGAGCGCGACAACTTCAAGAGCGCGGTCGATGCGGTCGCCTACGGCCTGGTCGACCAGGTCCTGGAGCGTCGTCCGGAAGAGTCGATCCAGGCCGGCTGACCGGCACTCACGGGGCCATGGCAGGCCCCGTTCCTGCAGGGTCGGGTGGACTGATGTCCTTCCGGCCCTGTGTTATTCTCGAATCGAACCCCCGTTCAGCGGGTGGCGTAACTGGGTAAGCGAAGCATGAGCGAAGACCGCCAAGGTCGTTCCACGGACACCGGCAAGATCCTCTACTGCTCTTTCTGCGGCAAGAGCCAGCATGAAGTGCGCAAGCTGATTGCCGGTCCGAGCGTGTTCATCTGCGATGAGTGCGTGGAGCTGTGCAACGACATCATCCGTGAGGAGCTTGAGGAAAAGGCGCAGTCGGCGCGCAGTTCGCTGCCCAAGCCGCGCGAGATCCTCGAGGTGCTCGACCAGTACGTGATCGGCCAGAACCGCGCGAAGCGGACCTTGGCCGTGGCCGTGTACAACCACTACAAGCGCATCGAGAGCCGCCAGAAGAACGACGAAGTCGAGCTGGCGAAGTCGAACATCCTGCTGGTCGGTCCGACCGGTTCGGGCAAGACCCTGCTGGCCGAGACCCTGGCCCGCCTGCTCAACGTGCCGTTCACCATGGCCGACGCCACCACGCTGACCGAAGCCGGTTACGTGGGCGAGGACGTAGAGAACATCATCCAGAAGCTGCTGCAGAAGTGCGACTACGACGTCGAGAAGGCACAGCAGGGCATCGTCTACATCGATGAAATCGACAAGATCTCGCGCAAGAGCGAGAACCCGTCGATCACCCGCGATGTGTCCGGCGAAGGCGTGCAGCAGGCCCTGTTGAAGCTGATCGAAGGCACCGTGGCCAGCGTTCCGCCGCAGGGTGGGCGCAAGCATCCGCAGCAGGAATTCCTGCAGGTGGACACCAAGAACATCCTGTTCATCTGCGGCGGCGCGTTCGCCGGGCTGGACAAGGTGATCCAGCAGCGTTCCAACGACGCTGGCGGCATTGGTTTCGGCGCCAAGGTGAAGAGCAGCGAGCGCAAGCAGGAAGTGGGCAAGGTGCTGGCCGAAGTGGAGCCGGAAGACCTGATCAAGTTCGGCCTGATTCCCGAGTTCGTTGGCCGCCTGCCGGTGGTCGCGACCCTGGAGGAGCTGGACGAGCCGGCCCTGATCCGCATCCTGACCGAGCCGAAGAACGCCATCACCAAGCAGTTCAAGAAGCTGTTCGAGATGGAGAACGTCGAGCTGGAGTTCCGTCCGGACGCGTTGTCGGCCATCGCCAAGAAGGCGCTCAAGCGCAAGACCGGCGCCCGTGGCCTGCGTACCATCGTCGAATCGGTCCTGCTGGACACCATGTACGACCTGCCGTCGCAGGAAAACGTCAGCAAGGTTGTCGTGGATGAATCGGTGATCGAGCACAAGTCCGAGCCATACCTGATCTACCAGACCCCGCCGGCCCCTGAACAGAAGGCCGCTGGCGCCGAATGATTCTTCCAACTTGTTGAATAGAAAGAATTTTCTCGGAACGTCTTGCATCTGAAAGCCGATGGCCCCATAACGGGGCCATCGGCTTTTTTTGTCTCCGGAAGATGCCCTCCCGGAGACGGTTTTCCCCTTCCCTGGAGCCCCCATGGCCCGTTCCCCAAGTGAGACCCTCGACCTGCCGGTCCTGCCGCTGCGCGACGTAGTGGTATTCCCGCACATGGTCATCCCCCTGTTCGTCGGCCGCGACAAGTCCATGCATGCGCTGGAACAGGCAATGGAAGCGGACAAGCGCATCCTGCTGCTGGCGCAGAAGTCGGCCGAGACCGATGACCCGCAGGCCGCCGACCTCTATCAGGTCGGCACCCTGGCGCAGGTCCTGCAACTGCTGAAGCTGCCCGACGGCACCATCAAGGTGCTGGTCGAAGGCCTGTCGCGCGTGCAGGTGACCAGCGTCAGCGAACGTGATGGCTCGCTGCACGGCCAGGCCGTCGAAATCGAGGTCACCGACGCACGCGAGCCGCGCGAGATCGAGGCCATCGCCCGCTCGCTGATGTCGCTGTTCGAGCAGTACGTCAAGACCAACCGCAAGCTGCCGCCGGAGCTGCTGCAGACCCTGGCCGGCATCGACGAGCCGACGCGCCTGGCTGACACCATCGCCGCGCATATCAGCGTGCGCTTGTCGGACAAGCAGCGCCTGCTGGAAACGCTGGCCGTGGGCGAACGCCTGGAGATGCTGGTCGGTCTGGTCGATGGCGAGATCGACGTGCAGCAGATGGAAAAGCGCATCCGCGGCCGCGTGAAGTCGCAGATGGAAAAGAGCCAGCGCGAGTACTACCTCAACGAACAGATGAAGGCCATCCAGAAGGAACTGGGTGACCTCGACGACGCGCCGGGCGAACTGGAAGAGCTGGCCCGCAAGATCGCCGAAGCGGGCATGCCCAAGCCGGTGGAAACCAAGGCACGCAACGAGCTCAACAAGCTCAAGCAGATGTCGCCGATGTCTGCCGAAGCGGCGGTCGTGCGCAACTATCTGGAGTGGCTGCTGGGCGTGCCGTGGAAGAAGCGCAGCAAGGTGCGCAAGGACCTGAAGGCCGCGCAGGACACCCTCGATGCCGATCACTACGGCCTGGAGAAGGTCAAGGAACGCATCCTTGAATACCTGGCGGTGCAGTCGCGGGTGAAGCAGATGAAGGGCCCGATCCTGTGCCTGGTCGGGCCGCCGGGCGTGGGCAAGACCTCGCTGGGCCAGTCCATCGCCAAGGCGACCAACCGCAAGTTCGTGCGCATGTCACTGGGTGGCGTGCGCGACGAAGCCGAGATCCGTGGCCACCGTCGCACGTACGTCGGTTCGATGCCGGGCCGCATCGTGCAGAACCTCAACAAGGTCGGCAGCAAGAACCCGCTGTTCGTGCTGGACGAGATCGACAAGATGTCGATGGACTTCCGCGGCGATCCGTCTTCGGCGTTGCTGGAAGTGCTCGACCCCGAGCAGAACAACGCATTCAACGACCACTACCTGGAAGTGGACCTGGACCTGTCCGAAGTGATGTTCGTGGCCACCTCGAACTCGCTCAACATTCCGGGCCCGCTGCTGGACCGCATGGAAGTGATCCGCATCCCCGGCTACACCGAGGATGAGAAGCTCAACATCGCCACCCGTTACCTGGCTCCCAAGCAGATCAAGGCCAACGGCCTGAAGCCGGAAGAGCTGGAGATCGGCAGCGATGCGATCCAGGACATCGTGCGCTACTACACGCGCGAATCCGGCGTGCGCAACCTGGAGCGCGAGATCGCCAAGATCTGCCGCAAGGTAGTGAAGGAGATCGCGCTGGGTGGACCGCAGCCAGTGGCAAAGGTGAAGAAGAGCGCGCGCAAGTCCAAGGCGCTGGTGAGCGTGTCGAGCAAGAACCTGGACAAGTACCTGGGCGTGCGTCGCTTCGACTTCGGCCGTGCCGAAGAAGAGAACGAAATCGGCCTGGTCACGGGCCTGGCGTGGACCGAAGTCGGTGGCGATCTGCTGCAGATCGAATCGACGCTGGTACCGGGCAAGGGCCAGCTGATCCTGACCGGCCAGCTCGGCAACGTGATGAAGGAGTCGGCGTCGGCGGCGTTGTCGGTGGTGCGTTCGCGTGCGGTCGGCTTCGGTATCGATCCGGAGTTCCTGCAGAAGCACGACGTGCATCTGCATGTACCCGATGGTGCGACGCCGAAGGATGGCCCCAGTGCCGGTGCGGCAATGGTGACCTCGCTGGTGTCGATGTTGACCAAGGTGGCCGTGCGCGCCGATGTGGCGATGACCGGCGAAATCACCCTGCGTGGTCGCGTCACTGCGATCGGCGGCCTGAAGGAGAAGTTGTTGGCGGCACTGCGCGGCGGAATCCGCACGGTGATCATCCCCGATGAGAACCGCAAGGATCTTGCCGACATTCCCGCCAACGTCACCCGCGATCTGGAGATCGTGCCGGTGAAGTACATCGAGGAAGTGCTTGATCTGGCCCTGGAACGTCCGCTGGCACCGAAGAAGACGCGCAAGAGTGCGCAGCGCGTCACGGTGCGCAGCAAGGTCAAACCGAGTGGAAACGCCCGCGTCAAGCATTGATGCGTCCTGTCGAAATGCCTGAAACCCGCGTCGTTGCTGGCTTTCCAGCTTGCGTGGGGGTAGGGCCGCTGGTATAAAAGCAGCACTCGCGAATGAGTGATCGCAGTCAGCGCTCACTGAATTCGGCGAACCGTTTCCACATGGCAACCGCATGCAGACGTCGTGCGGTTGCTTCCCTGTCGAATACGCGGAACCCACCGCCAAAGGAGTTGTAAAGAATGAACAAGACCGAATTGATCGATGCCGTTGCTGAAGCTGCCGACCTGACCAAGGCCGAGTCCAGCCGCGCTGTCGATGCCGTCGTTGCTGCCGTCACCAAGGCGCTGAAGGACGGCGATGCGGTCACCCTGGTCGGCTTCGGTACCTTCCAGGTCCGCGACCGTGCTGCCCGCACCGGCCGCAACCCGAAGACCGGCGACACCATCAAGATCGCTGCTTCGAAGAATCCGTCGTTCAAGGCTGGTAAGGCCCTGAAGGATGCTGTAAACTAAGCGGCTCGCTGGGGTGCTTAGCTCAGCGGTAGAGCGTCTCCTTTACACGGAGAGGGTCGGGGGTTCGAAACCCTCAGCACCCACCACAGCACCGCGGTAAGTTTGAAATGTGGAGCGGTAGTTCAGCTGGTTAGAATGCTGGCCTGTCACGCCGGAGGTCGCGGGTTCGAGTCCCGTCCGCTCCGCCATTTTCAACGAGGCCCCCGGCCGAAAAGCTGGGGGCCTTGTTTTCTCTCCAGCCACCCGGTTGCAGAGAAAACAAAGAGGTCTGCAATACGGAGCGGTAGTTCAGCTGGTTAGAATGCTGGCCTGTCACGCCGGAGGTCGCGGGTTCGAGTCCCGTCCGCTCCGCCATTGCATAACTCTTAAATCCTCGTGAAAAAACTTTGAAAAAAGTGTTCAGCGGGGTAGGTTTTCAGGAAGTCTTCGGATATACTGAGCGCCTGCAAAGTTTCAAGCGCGGAGCGGTAGTTCAGCTGGTTAGAATGCTGGCCTGTCACGCCGGAGGTCGCGGGTTCGAGTCCCGTCCGCTCCGCCAACTCTAAGAGCCCTCGACGCAAGTCGGGGGCTTTTTCTTTGCGTCGTTTTCATCTTTTGATGGGCGCGTTCGTGTCGATCGCCTGGCCAGAATGGCGCCAGACCCCGTCGCCACTGCTTTTGGTCCACGCCGCGAAGCGGGTTACACTGCCGGGCTCGCCAATCAAGCCTTGTGATTCCTCACCATGCTGCAGAAACTCCGCGACAAGACCTCAGGCTGGATCGTCACCGTGATCCTGGGGCTGCTGATGATTCCGTTCCTGTTCGTCATCGACAACAGCTACCTCGGTGGCGTCGGCGCACAGAACGTCGCCAAGGTTTCGGCACCGCCGACCTGGTGGCGCTCGGCACCGTCCTGGTGGCCGGTGCGCATGATGTGGCAGCACCATGAGATCAGCGCACAGGACTTCCGCACCCGTTTCGAGCAGGAACGCATGCGCGAACGCCAGCAGCAGGGCGAGAACTTCGACCCGCGCGCGTTCGAAAGCACCGAGAACAAACTGGCCGTGCTCGACCAGTTGATCGACGAGCAGGTCGTGCGCCTGGTCGGTGAGCAGGCCGGTGTCGTGATTGGCGACGGCGCTGTGCGCGAGTACATCACCACCATTCCGGACTTCCTGGGCACCGACGGCAAGTTCAGCGAAAGCAATTACCGCCTGGCCCTGGCCGGTGGCAATCCGCCGCGCACGCCGACCCAGTTCCAGGAACTGGTGCGTGAGAGCCTGCAGCAGTCGGTGATCCCGTCAGGCCTGCAGAATTCCGGCTTTGTCACCCAGGCCGAGACCGAGCGTCTGTTGAAGCTGCTGGGCGAAACCCGCGATGTGGAACTGGCCGCGCTGCCGGAAGTCCCGGCTGATACCGCGCCGGTGACCGACGCGCAGATCAAGCAGTGGTACGACAGCCATGGCAAGGATTTCCGCCAGGCCGAATCGGTGTCGCTTGAATATGTCGAGCTCAATGGTGCGAACCTGCCGGCGCCGACCGCGGCCGACGAGGCGACCCTGCGCAAGCGCTATGAAGACGAGAAGGCCAAGTTCACCACGCCGGAACAGCGCCAGGCGGCGCACATCCTGATCACCGGCGAAGGCGCCGAAGCCAAGGCCGCCAAGCTGGCTGTCGAAGCAAAGGCCGCTGGTGCCGACTTTGCCGCGCTGGCCAAGGCGAACTCGGAGGATCCCGGTTCCAAGGCACAGGGCGGTGACCTGGGTTGGGTCGAACGTGGCGCGATGGTCAAGCCGTTTGAAGACGCACTGTTTGCCGCCAAGGCGGGTGAGGTGATCGGCCCGGTCAAGACCGACTTCGGTTACCACATCATCAAGGTTGCTGCGGTTCGTGGCGGCGAGGGCAAGTCGTTCGAAGAAGTGCGTGACACCCTGGCAGCCGAGCAACTGAAGGCCGACGGTGAGCGTGGCTTCAATGATCTGGCAGGCCGCTTGGTCGATGCCATCAACAAGAGCCCGAGCGACCTGGCCGCAGCCGCCAAGGCGGTCGGCCTGTCGATGCAGACGCTGGGCCCGATCACGCGCACCACCGCCACCGGCATTGCCGCTGATCCGGCCGTGCTGCGTGCTGCCTTCTCCGACGTCCTGGTGCAGGACGGTACCGCCAGCGATCCGATCGCCCTGGGTGGCAGCAGCAACCACAGCGTGGTCATCCGTGTTGCCGCGCATACCCCGGAGCAGGCGCTGCCGCTGGACAAGGCGCGTGAGCAGGTGATCGCCGCGATCCGTGCCGACCGCCAGCGCCAGGCCGGTGACAAGGCTGCTGATGCCCTGCTGGCCAAGCTGAAGGCGGGCGCGACCCTGCAGTCGCTGGCCGCCAGCGAGAAGCTGCAGCTGAGCCCGATGCCGGGCCTGCCGCGCAGCCAGCCGGTGCCGACCCCGGAGATCAACCGCGCGATTTTCAGCGCGCCGCTGCCTGCCGAAGGCAAGCCGAGCTACGGCAAGGTCGATGTCAACGGCCATGCGCTGGTCTTCGCGGTGAACAAGGTCAACCCGGGCGACATCAAGGAAGTGACCGCCGAACAGCAGAAGCAGCTGAAGGACCAGCTGAGCCAGATCGACGGCATGGCTGCGGCCAAGGCCTACATCGAGGCGATGCGCAAGAAGTTCTTGATCCAGACCACCGAAGCGAACCTGTAAGCCCTCTGGCGAGCAGGAACGAAAAGGCCCGGCGTTGCCGGGCCTTTTTTGTTGTCGCAACCTCGATCAAACCGTGACCCGAGCAATGAGTGCCGACCAAGGTCGGCCGCTACCAGAAGCGAAGCAACCCGCGCCTGCTCCCGCTCTTCATCTTCTGATCCGTGGGGGGCCACCGGAAACTGTCTGCGGCCGGGCAGGTGGGCTGCGCAGGGGCGTGAGCCGCATGGATGCGGCGACAGAGCTTGCAGGGATGTACTTGCAGCGGCCCCTGCGCAGCTCATCTGCCTGACCGCACACAAGCGATCCAGGCACCGCGAGGGGCTCCGCCGTTGGCCGGAAACCGCGCGGCAGCGCCGCGCCGGACTCAGTCTTCGACGCGTAGTACCGCGCCTGGCTTCAGCACGCTGCTGCCGCTCAAGCCGTTCAGCGACAACAGTGCCTTCACCGGCATGCCGTAGCGACGGGCGATGGTCCATGCCGATTCGCCGTTGCGCACGGTGTGGCGACGGTTGCGTGGGCGATCAGCAGCCGACGCGACCACCTTTGCCACCTGCGGGCTCGGCGCCGCGCTGGTGGTGCTGGCCAGTGCGGTGGCAACGGCCGTGCTGGCGATGTCGGCAACGTTCGCGTTGGACGCTGAGACCGGGGCCAGTACACGGGCCGTGCCCGACGGACGGTTGCCGGCGGCCAGTGCCGGATTCAAGCGGGCGATCTTCGCCGGGTCCAGGGCGCGCTGTGCGGCCCACTGCTGGACGCTGGTGCCCGCCGGCAGGGTGTGGTCCTTCAGCACCGGTACGGTGCGGTCCAGCGAGGCCATCACGCCCGGCTGGTCTTCCACGTCTTCCAGTACGCAGGCCAGGGCATGCAGCTTTTCGACGTAGGCGTGGGTGACCGGCGACAGCCCGGGCAGGCCGGCCGGCTTGGCGTTCTGCGCGTTCATGCCGGCCTTGCGCATGGACTGCAGCACGCGGTACTCGCCGGCGTTGTAGGCCATGGTGGCCAGGCGCCAGTCACCGCCGAACATGCCATGCAGGGTCTTCAGGTAGCGCACGGCGGCCTGGGTGGACTCCACTGCAGACAGCCGGCCGTCGTAGTTGTTGCTCATCGGCACGCGATGGTTGCGTGCGGTAGTGGCGATGAACTGCCACAGGCCGGTCGGACCGCTGCCGTTGCGGGCATTGGGCCGGTAGCCGCTTTCGACGAACGGAATCAGGGCGAACTCGGTGGGCAGGTTGGCCTTGCGCAGCTCTTCGACCACATAGCCGAACAGCACCAGCGCGTCGTCATCCTGGTTGGCCAGCCGCGAAGGGGCATGGGCGAACTGCTTCTGCCAGCGCGGGCTGGTCGCCTCGGCGTCGCAGGTCGGTTCAGCCAGTCCGTCGCGGAAGCTGGAGAAGATCTCCTGGCCGTTGCGTACCGATGCGGCCGGCAGCGTCGACGGATCCAACGGCAGGGCCGAGGCGGCGGTCAGGTTCTGGCTGATGCCGGCGCCCAGCGATTGTGCGCCGGCAGTTCCGGCCAACCCCAGGACGAGACCCAAGGCCAGCGGCAGACTTCGGCGACTCATGCGCGGAAGCCGTCTTTCCAGTGCCGGAGACCGGCCATGACGTCGACGTCGTCCACGACCTCGCGCCCCAGGTGCGCCGACACGGCCGCGCGGATGGGCGCAGTGTGGGTACGCAGGAACGGATTACAGGCAATTTCATCGGCCAGGGATACTGGCAGGGTGGAACGGTCATCGCGGCGCATGGCCAAAGCCTCCTCTTGGCGCTGCAACAAGGCAGCGTTGGCGGGGTCGACATGCCGCGCGAAGACGGCATTTGACACGGTGTACTCGTGAGCGCAACACAGCATCAGTTGCGCGGGCAGGGCACCCAGCTTGCGCATCGATGCCAGCAGCTGGGACGGCGTACCTTCGAACAGGCGTCCACAGCCCAGGCTGAACAACGAATCTCCGCTGAAAAGCTGTTCAGCGGTGTGAAACGCGATGTGGCTGCGGGTGTGCCCGGGGACGGATAGTACGTGGAACATCTGGCCCAGTGCCTGAACACGTTCACCTTCGCCGACCCGCTCGGTGGCCATCGGGATGCGCTCATCGACTGGGGCGACTACGCGCACGCCGGGGAAACGCGACTGCAGCGACGGTACCCCACCGATGTGATCGTCGTGGTGATGGGTGAGCAGGATGGTGTCCACGCGCACGCCTTGGGCGGCCAGCGCCAGTACCGGCGCAGCATCGCCGGGATCGACGACCACGGCAGCACCGTCGTCGGCGATCAGCATCCAGATGTAATTGTCCGCAAATGCGGGCAGGGCAGTCAGTCGCATAGAATTGGACCATGCCCGCGCTGCAGAGCACCCGTCAAGCGAGCCAGGCCCCGTGGTTCGACAGCGAACCGGCGGAGGCCTTGCGCGTGCTCGAACGGCAACTGCTGCTGCCACAGCTGTCGCTGCTGCCGGCCCGGCCCTGGTTGTGGATCGCTCCCAGCGCCGCCTGGCTGGCTGATGCGCAGCTGGGTGGGCGTGGCCTGCGCCTGCACCGCCAGGGCAATGGTTACGCCGGCGATACCCGCTGCGCACTGCCGTTGCCGCTGCCCAACGAGAGCGTCAACGCCATCGTGCTGCAGCATGTGACCGTCGGTGATGCCGACCATCTGCTGGACGAATGCGAACGCGTGTTGATGCCCGGCGGCCATCTGTGGCTGACCAGCCTCAATCCGTTCAGCCCGTTCCGCACGCGCTGGCGCCAGCACGGGCTGGCGGTGCGCACGCCGCAGCGGATCCGCCAGCTGCTTGAGCGCCATGGGCTGGAATGCGAGGACACGCGTTACCTGGGGCCGATGTGGCAGGGTGCCGGCAGCCGCCGTCGCGGCGGCTGGGCCCCCCTGCGCGCGGCCTGCCTGTTCCACGCCGAAAAACGCACGCTGGCCCTGCCCGGGCCGACCCCGTTGCCCGTGCGCTGGCACGGCACCGTTGCTACCTGATCTGGAGTTGTATTGAAAACCATCGAAATCCACACCGACGGTTCCTGCCTCGGCAATCCTGGCCCCGGTGGCTGGGCGGCGCTGCTGCGCTACAAGGGGCACGAGCGCGAACTGAGCGGTGGTGAAGCGCATACCACCAACAATCGGATGGAGCTGATGGCGGCCATTTCCGGCCTGGAGTCGTTGACCGAGCCCTGCGAGATCGTCCTCTACACCGATTCGCAGTACGTACGGCAGGGCCTGACCCAGTGGCTGCCGGGCTGGATCCGCAAGAACTGGAAGACCGCCGGCGGTGACCCGGTGAAGAACCGTGAACTGTGGGAGCGCCTGCAGGCAGCCACGCTGCGGCACCAGATCGATTGGCGCTGGGTGAAAGGCCATTCCGGCGATCCGGACAATGAACGCGTGGATACCCTGGCCCGCAACGCCGCGATCCAGATCCGCGACGGCAGCCCGGTAAACTGAGCCCATGCGTCAGATCATCCTTGATACCGAAACCACCGGCCTGGAGTGGAAGAAGGGCAACCGCGTCGTCGAAATCGGCTGCGTCGAGTTGTTCAAGCGCCGCCCGACCGGCAACACCTATCACCAGTACCTGAAGCCGGACTGCGAATTCGAACAGGGCGCGCAGGAAGTCACCGGCCTGACCTTGGAATTCCTGGCCGACAAGCCGGAGTTCGCGCAGGTGGTGGAGGAGTTCCTGGCCTTCATCAATGGCGCCGAGCTGATCATCCACAACGCCGCGTTCGATCTGGGCTTCCTCGACAACGAGCTGTCCCTGCTCGGCGAGCAGTACGGCAAGATCACCGATCGCTGCACGGTGATCGATACCCTGGCGCTGGCGCGCGAGCGTTTCCCGGGCCAACGCAACTCGCTCGATGCGCTGTGCAAGCGGCTGGGCGTGGACAACTCGCACCGCGCCCTGCATGGCGGTCTGCTGGATGCGCAGATCCTGGGCGATGTGTACATCGCGCTGACCTCGGGCCAGGAGGAGATCGGCTTTGGGCTGGGCGATGAGGATGCCGGTGGCGCTGCGGCGTTGCAGGCGTTCGATGCATCCAAGCTGCTGCCGCGCCCGCGCGTGGTGGCCACGCCGTCGGAACAGGAAGCGCATGCGGCGCGCCTGGAGCGGCTGCGCAAGAAGGCCGGCCACGCATTGTGGGACGGCCCGAAGGTGGAAGAAGCCGCGAGCGCGTAAGCGACCGCGGCAGCAACGCATGGCGTGGTGATACGGGTGAAATGCAGCCACGCATGGCGTGGCTCTACTGTAGATCCACGCCATGCGTGGATGCTGCTGCTTAGTGGCAACGCACCAGGATCACGGTGATGTTGTCCGAACCACCGCCGTCGAGGGCGGTGGCGACCAGGCTGTCCACGCATTCCTGGGCGCTGGCATCGTCGAAGGCGAGGGTGCGGGCGATGCCGCGGTCATCCACTTCCTCGGTCAGGCCATCACTGCACAGCAGCAACTGCATGCCTGGCCGCAGCTCGCCGCTGGTGGTTGCCACGTTCAGGTGTGCCGGGTCGGTAACGCCCAGTGCCTGGGTGACCACGTTGCGGTGCGGATGGGCGCGCGCCTGCTCGGCGGTCAGGTTGCCCTGCGCGACCAGCTCCTGCACCACGCTGTGGTCCTGGCTGAGCTGGGCAAGTTGGCCGTCGCGCCACAGATAGGCGCGGCTGTCGCCGACCCAGGCCACTTCGTAGCGGTTGCCCTGCACCCGTGCAGCGACCACGGTGGTGCCCATCGGCAGGCTGTCGTTGCGCCGGCGCGAGGCGCGGATGATCTCTTCGTCGGCCGTGCGGATCGCCTGCGCCAACGGCGCGCCACGGCGGATCTCGCGGACGATGGTCTCGCGCGCCAGCGCGCTGGCTACCTCGCCGCAGGCGTGCCCGCCCATGCCGTCGGCCACCAGCCACAGGGCCAGCTCGCCGTCACCGTAATAGGTGTCCTCGTTGAGCTCGCGGCGCAGGCCGGGGTGGGTGAGATGTCCGAATTCGATCATGGTGGCTGCTGGGAACGGGGTAATGCCGGGGAGAACGGCATCATCACGGCCAAGCGGACATCCGGCAAGCCATGCAGTCAGGAAAATTTCACTTCATCGGGCGTAATGACTTGTCGTCAGCCGCGCTTCCTCGTATGATGCGCGTCCCCGGTTCGCCGGGGAACATCTGGAGAGGTGGCAGAGCGGTTGAATGTACCTGACTCGAAATCAGGCAGGCGTTTATAGCGCCTCGGGGGTTCGAATCCCCCCCTCTCCGCCAGATTAAAAAAGAAGGGCTGCCGAAAGGCAGCCCTTCTTTTTTAATCTGGCGCTGGGATGCGACGATGCTGCGCGCGTCGCCCCAAACGTTGCGATGCAACGTTCGGGCCCCTCCCTTTGCCGGGTTCTCCCCGCGGATGCTCCAGTAGATCCACGCCATGCGTGGATGCCGTTCGCATGCGGCGGGTTACCATGTATGTCATCACCTGCTGGAGCTCTCACGATGACCGCTGAAATCCTCGTCCCCGTTTCATTCGGCGAACTGCTGGACAAGATCTCGATCCTGCAGATCAAGTCCGAGCGCATCAGTGACGAAGGCAAGCTGGCCAACGTGCGCAAGGAGCTGTCCGCGCTGGAAACCACCTGGATGGCGCACCCGGCGGCAGTGAAGGACATCGCCAAGCTGCGTGCCGAGCTGAAGGCGGTCAACGAGCAGCTGTGGGAGATCGAGGACGACATCCGCCTGAAGGACAAGGCGCAGGCCTTCGATCAGGGGTTCATCGACCTGGCGCGCAGCGTGTACCTGCGCAACGACGAACGCGCGCGGATCAAGAAGGCGATCAACCTGGCGCTGGGCTCGGCCTATGTGGAAGAGAAGTCCTACCAGGACTACACGCAGCGCGCGTAATCCCAGGCAGCCCGATGCAGTCGATCCACGCCATGCGTGGATGGAGCCACCGGGCTGCGGGACGGTGCGGACCAGGTGCCGCACCCACCAGGTACCGCCCGGTCCGCCACTCAGCCCAGCTGGTCGGCCACGTAGCGTTCGAACGCGGCAATGCCGTCCTCGACGGTGATCAGCTCCATCACGTCGTCGAATTCGATCTTGGTGCCCCACTTCAGGTCGGCGGCCTGCTTGCCCAGGTACTTGCGCGCCGCGTCGTCGTAGCGGTCCGCGCAGTAGCGGCGGTCCGAGTACGGGCCGCTGCGGTTCGGGTTGCTGGCCGCATGCAGGCCCAGCACCTTGGTGCCCATCGCATTGGCGATGTGCATCGGGCCAGAGTCCGGCGTCATCACCAGGTTGGCGCGGGCCAGCAATGCCGGCAACTGCTTGAGCGTGTCCTTGCCGACCAGATCCAGCGCCGGAACATCCAGCTGGGCCAGGATGGCGTCGGCCATGCTGCGCTCCAGTTCGCTGCGGCCGCCGCACAGCACGATCCGCCAACCGCGAGCGACGGCATGGTTGGCGACCTCGGCATAGCGGTCGGCGTACCAGTTGCGGCGCACGTGGCTGGAGCAGGGCGAGATCATCAGCACCGGCCGGCCATCGTCCTGCCATTGCGCAGCGGCCCAGTCATAGGCTGCCTGCGGCACGGCCAGGTCCCAGCTGACGTCGGTCTGGCGCAGGCCCAGCGGCTCGCAGAAGCTGCCGATGGCATCGAGCACATGGATGCCCGGGCGATCAGCGATACGTTCGTTGATGAAGAGGCCGTGCAGGTCCTTGGAGCGGCTGCGGTCGTAACCGATGCGGCGCTCGGCGGGAATGAAGGCGGACAGCACGTTCGCGCGGAACGCCACCTGCATCTGCAACAGCGCCTCGAAACGCCCGGGCGGCAGCTGCTTGCGCAGTTCCTTCACCCCGGCCATGCCGGTCTTCTTGTCGTAGGCATGGAAGGTGACGCCCGGCAGGCCATCAAGCAGCTTCTGCCCGACCTTGTCGATGATCCAGTGGATCGGCGTGTCCGGGCGCGCGGCCTGCAGGGTGCGCACCAGCGGCACTACGTGGGTCACATCGCCAAGAGCGGACAGGCGCAGAAGACACAAGGAGGAGGACGCTGATGCCATGTGTTGTTAGACTCAAAGGAATGGTCGCATTCGACGCCAATGAAGCGCTGACGCCATGCCGCGAGGGTCGCGGCATCGGGGCCATTCTGTTCGACCGCGAGCGGCTGCGGCAAGCCGACATCGGTCTGTTCTCGCCACAGCACTGGGCCGGCAAGGCCCGGCCGGTGGGTGAGGGCGGCCGCGGCAGTGCCTGGTTCGTGGATGCGCCGTTCGGTCCCAGCGTGCTGCGGCACTACCTGCGCGGGGGGCTGGCGGCCCGGATCAGCCACGACCAGTACATCTGGCGGGGGGCGGACCGGACCCGCAGTTTTGCCGAATTCCGGCTGATGCGCGCACTGCGCGAGAAGAAACTGCCGGTGCCCAGGCCGATTGCCGCCTTCTACATGCGTGAGGGGCTGCGCTACCGCGCCGCGATCCTGATGGAACGGATCGAAGGGGTACGCTCGCTGGCCGACCGCGCACTGGTGGCCGGGCGTGGTGCGCCGTGGGAGGAGACCGGGCGGATGATCGCGCGCTTCCACCGTGCCGGGCTGGACCATGCAGATCTCAATGCACACAACATCCTGTTCGACGGCAACGGCCATGGCTGGCTGATCGACTTCGATCGCGGGGTGATCCGCATCCCGGCCACGGCCTGGCGCGAGCGCAATCTCAAGCGCCTGCTGCGCTCGCTGATCAAGCTGCGCGGCGAACGCAGCGTGGAAGACGTTGAAAAAGACTACGCGCGCCTGCGTCGCGCCTATGACATGGCCTGGAACCGGGGCACCTGATGGACTGGTCGTTGCGTTTCCTCGGCGTCGGCAATGCGTCGGCGGTCGAGCTGGGTTCGCCGATGTCGGTGATCGAGCGTGGTGGACGGCCGTGGCTGACCATCGACTGTGGTGGTGAAGGCCTGACAGCGTTCAAGGCGCACTACGGGCATATGCCGCAGGCGCTGTTCGTCACCCATGTGCACCTGGACCACGTGGCGGGTTTCGAGCGCCTGTTCGTGGACACCTTCTTCAGCGCGCAGCGGCGCGGCAAGGTGCGCCTGTATGTGCCGGCCACGGTGGTGCCGCTGCTGCACAAGCGCATCGGCGATTACCCGAACGTGCTGGCCGAGGGCGGCGCCAACTTCTGGGATGCCTTCCAGCTGATCGTGGTGGGCGATGCGTTCTGGCACGAGGGCGTCCGCCTGGAAGTGTTCCCGGTGCGCCACCACTGGCCGGAGACGGCCTATGGCCTGCGCCTGCAGGGCGCGCTGGCCTGGAGTGGTGATACCCGGCCGATTCCGGAAATGCTGGCGCGCTTTGCCAACGACAATGAACTGATCGCCCACGATTGCGGATTGCATGGCAATCCTTCGCACACCGGGGTGGATGACCTGGAGCGCGAGTACAGCGCCGAGCTGCAGGCAAGGATGATGTTGTACCACTACGCCAGCGTGGCCGATGGCCAGGCTCTTGCCGAACGCGGGCACCGGGTCGCACAGCCGGGCCAGTGCGTTGTGCTGGCCACGCCGACTGCCCCGCACGTACTGGTGCAGGATCCGCCGTGAGCAACGCTGGCCACGCCGCAAGGCCGGCGCTGGCTGCCGAGCTGGAGCGGCTGGAACGCGCACTGCACTCCCCGCAGGTGCGCGCAGATCATCAGCGCCTGGCGGCATTGCTGGATGAGGATTTCAGCGAGATCGGCAGCTCCGGCCAGTGCTACGGCCGTGAAGCCGCGCTGGAAGAGATCCCGCTGGAGCGTGCGCAGGTGGTGATCGAGTCGGATCAGTACACCGTGTGGATGCTGGCAGAGGGCCTGGCCCAGGTGCGTTACCGCAGTCGCTATCACGTCGATGGCCAACCACAGCGCTGGGTGCTGCGCAGCTCGCTGTGGCGTCTGCATCCAACGGGCTGGCGGCTGCTGTTCCATCAGGGGACGCCCGAGCCACGGTAGCGCCGGGCCACACCCGGCGAAGGGCGCCAACCAGGGTTGGCATCCATCAGGGGCGGGGTATCGCCTGAAAAGGCGGTGGCCCCGCCGGCTGACCTCGGCGCCCGCGTCGATCGATACCGTTGCTGCCTTCCGGCCCTGGCGGAGTTTTCGACCTAGCGTCGCGAGGGGCCGACGGGGCCACCATAGAGACGTTGGCCGCCCGGAGGCGGCCGATTCACGGATCAGGGGAAGCAGCGCGTCGTGCGCCGGAAACCACGGCCGGACTGCGCATCAGTTGACCGATGGCAGGCGCACATTCTAGCGCAGGCATGGGTGCTGACGCCAGCTTCACGCGCTGAATCCGATGTAACCCGTTGGCTGCGGCATCGGCCCGGGGCTGCCGCCGTTGCTAGAATCCGGGCGCAGGAGGAACGACCTCCCCCACATCGGGATTGAATGACCAGGACGGCCTGGCCCTACCATCGGAGGGCTGTCATGGCCTGGATCTATCTGTTGTTTGCCGGCCTGCTGGAAATCGTCTGGGCCGTGTCGATGAAGCAGTCTGAAGGCTTCACCAAACTCACCCCCACCGCCATCACCATCGTCGGCATGATCGCCAGCTTCTGGTTGCTGGCCGTCGCCATGCGCAGCCTGCCGCTGGGCACCGCCTACACGATCTGGACCGGCATCGGTGCGGTCGGCGCCTTCGTGGTCGGCATCGTGTTCCTGGGCGAGCAGGTCAGCCCGATGCGGATTGGCGCAGCGGTGCTTATCGTCGCCGGCCTGGTGCTGATGAAACTCTCCAGCAGTTGAGGCCGGGCATGGGTGCGGCGGGAGGCTACAGCACCCGCTCCATCTCCACGGCGTCGATCCCGGCGCCGTGGCCGTCGGCCACCACGCGTACCACCCGGAAGCCGAGGCCGGCATAGAAGCCCTGTGTGTGCTGGCTGGTGCTGAGCGTGATGCGCTGGATCGACGGGTCTGCTGCAGCCTGGTGCAAGCGGGCCACTGCCAGCGCGCGTCCCAGCCCCTGTCTGTGGCGACCTCGTTCAACCATGCCCCAGCAGAAGCTGGCGCGGCCTTCGCCGCAGTTCCAGAGGCCGCCACAGGCCACCACCTGGCCCTCGACTTCGATCACCTGGAATGCGCACTGCGCGGCGTGTTCTTGCAGGAAGCGCTCGAAGTCACCTCGCTCCTGGGGGGCGAAGTAGGTGGGCACGTTGCTGTCGAAGATCGACAGGCAGGCGGTGATATCGCTGCAGCGGTAGGCACGGGGTGTCATGAAGGAACGTCATCGTGGTGGCGCACTCATTGTGCGCGACGTCCGCATCATTGATGTCCGAACATGGCGAGCCCGGAAACCGGTTCGGGCGCAGACTGCAGGTTCCCGTCACCAGGAGGTTCCATGTCGAATGCTCATGCCAGTTTTGTACAGCTCCACCAAGGCGCCGGTCTTTACGTGCTGCCCAACGTATGGGATGCCGGTGGCGCCCGCCTGGTCCAGCAGCAGGGGGCGCTCGCGGTCGGAACATCGAGTGCTGCGATGGCGTGGTCCTGCGGCCATGCCGATGGCGGTGCGCTGCCTGATACCGCGCTGCTGCAGCGGGTTTCCGAAATCGTTGGTGTGACCTCGTTGCCGGTCACGGTCGATATCGAAGACGGCTACAGCGATGCCCCCGACGTGGTCGCTGCGCGGGTGTTGCGCCTGGCCGATGCGGGTGTGGTCGGGATCAACATCGAAGACGGCGCAGGCAGCCCTGCGGTGCTGGTGGCGAAGATCAGCGCCATCCGTTCTGCGCTTGGCGGGCGAGCACTGTTCATCAATGCGCGCACCGATGTGTATCTGCGCAGCCTGGCCGAAGGCGATGAGGCGGTCAGGATGAGCATCGATCGGCTGCAGGCCTATGCACGTGCCGGTGCCGACGGCGGCTTTGTGCCGGGACTGCGTGCGCTGGACGAGGCTGCGGCCGTTGCCAGCGCTGTATCGCTGCCTCTCAACCTGATGTGGCTGCCGGGGATGGCGTCGTTTGCTGCGCTGTCGCAGGCCGGCGTGCGGCGGCTGAGCGCTGGGCCGGCGTTGTTCATGCACGCATGGACGGCGATGGCTGCGGCGACCACGGATTTTCTCGGCGACGTGATGGCGATGCCAGAGGGGGCACCAGGGTATGCGGCCTTGAACCAGCTGTTCAGCGAAAGGTGAGGGGGCTTGGGTCGGGGGGGCGGATGGCTGGGGCATGGCTGGGTAGTCGACTTACCGGGCACAGGCATCCACGCATGGCGTGGATCTGCTGATGCAGCTGGAGGAAACATTGGCTCTGTTGAGGGTTGCCCCGCCAGTTAAATAAAAGAGGCCGCTGTCGGGTTCCACTCCTGCAGAACCGTCGAACCCCGATGGGGCACGGCGCCAACGCTCATCCACGCATGGCGTGGCTGGAGGAACAAGCCCCTCTGTTGAGGGGCTGCCCCGACAGGGGCGGGGAGAGGCAGGCAAAGGGAGGGGCCCAAACCTTGCGTAGCAACGTTTGGGGCGAAGCGCGCGCAGCGCACTTCGCGTCCCGCGCCAGATAACTGAAAAAGGCTGCCCTTTCGGGCAGCCTTTTTCAGTTATCTGGCGGAGAGAGGGGGATTCGAACCCCCGAAGCGCGGTTTAGACGCTTACACACTTTCCAGGCGTGCTCCTTCAACCACTCGGACACCTCTCCGGATCCCTGCCATCGGCAAACGCCTCAGCAGGGGCGCAGATTCTAGCGGGCGCAGCGGCAGGACACAAGCACTGGTTTGCAGGGCGAGAGGGCTGGACAGGCGTGGCACAATGGAACATCCGATGGAAGACGGTGGCCTGATGTCCTATCTCGTCCTTGCCCGCAAGTGGCGTCCGAAGCGTTTTGCCGAGCTGGTGGGCCAGGAACACGTGGTCCGTGCGCTCAGCAATGCGCTCGACAGCGGCCGGGTACACCATGCGTTCCTGTTCACCGGTACCCGCGGCGTGGGCAAGACCACGATCGCGCGCATCTTCGCCAAATCGCTGAACTGCGAGCAGGGCACCAGTGCCGATCCCTGCGGCCAGTGTGCGGCTTGCCTGGACATCGACGCCGGTCGTTACATCGACCTGCTGGAAATCGATGCCGCGTCCAATACCGGCGTGGACGATGTGCGCGAGGTGATCGAGAACGCCCAGTACATGCCCTCGCGTGGCAAGTACAAGGTGTACCTGATCGACGAAGTGCACATGCTGTCCAAGGCCGCGTTCAATGCGCTGCTGAAGACGCTGGAAGAACCGCCGGAACATGTGAAGTTCCTGCTGGCCACCACCGACCCGCAGAAGCTGCCGGTCACCGTGCTCAGCCGCTGCCTGCAGTTCAACCTCAAGCGCCTGGACGAAGATCAGATCCAGGGGCAGATGACCCGCATCCTCACCGCCGAGGAGATCGAGTCGGACCCGACCGCCATCGTGCAGCTGGCCAAGGCCGCCGACGGCAGCCTTCGTGACGGCCTGTCGCTGCTCGACCAGGCCATTGCCTACGCCGGCGGTGCGCTGCGTGAGGACGTGGTGCGCACCATGCTGGGGACGGTCGACCGCACCCAGGTGGCGGCCATGCTCGATGCCCTGGCCGAGGGCGATGGCCCGCGTCTGCTGCAGGTCGTTGCGGCTCTGGCCGAGTTCTCGCCGGATTGGAGCGGGGTGCTTGATGCGCTGGCCGAGGGCCTGCACCGCATCCAGGTGCAGCAACTGGTGCCGGGCGCGTCCGCCGCTGCCGAAGGACTGGATGCCAGCGTATTCGCCGAGCGCCTGCGTCCGGAAGTCGTCCAGCTCTGGTATCAGATGGCCTTGAACGGTCGTCGTGATCTGCCATTGGCGCCCAGCCCGCGCGCCGGCTTTGAAATGGCCGTGCTGCGCATGCTGGCGTTCCGGCCAGCGGCTGCCGTGCCGTCGGTGCCGCGTACCCCGGAATCCTCCGGTGGCAGCGCACCGACCGGTACGGGCCAGACCGGGGGCGGCGTTGCTGGCAGCCACGAAGGTGCTGCCCCGGTGGCGGCTGCGGCGCCAGAAGCCGCAGCAGAAGCCACAGCAGAAGCCACAGCGGTCACCCAGGCCATTGCGGCACCGGTGCTCGCAGAGGCCATCGCACAGACGCCGACCCCGGCACCACAGCGCGAACCCGAACCCGAACCAGAACCCGAGCAGGCTCCGGAACCGGATCCGACCCCTGAGCCTGAACCAGTTCCGGTCGAGGAACCCGGGTCACCACTGCCGATGAAGACCCAGCTGGCTCCCGAGGCAGCCACGCCAAAGGCACCCGCCGAAGCAGACGATCTGCCGCCGTGGGCGACCGACGAGGCTGGCGCGCGCGAAGAAGCGCTGGCGGCCGAAATGGCGACGCCCGACGCGGCCATGGTCGCCCCGTGGCACGAGCCGCCAGTGCCGGCGCCGCAGCCGGTTGCAGAGGCTGTTGTGGTGTCGGAGCATCCGTTCCGTGCCGAAGGCATCCCGATCGCCCCGGCCGTCGCCGTTGTCGCTTCCGACCGCGCTGCGGCGGGCAGCATCAGCGAATTGGCCTGCGCCGAGGACTGGCTCGACCTGGTTGCCAACAGCGGCCTGAGCGGTCCATCGCGACAGCTTGCAGCCAATGCGGCCTTCATCAGTTGCCAGCAGGGGGTCTTGAAACTGGGCCTTTCGCCCGGATTTGAATACCTGCGCTCCGAGCGCGCGCTGGCAGCGCTGGGCGAGGTGCTGGAAAATTCCCTCGGCCACGCGCTGAAGATCGTGGTCGAAACCGTGGAAACCGAGCAGGTCCCGGCCGAGACCCTGCACCAGCGCGCCGACCGCCAGCGTGGCGAGCGGCAGCAGGCTGCCGAGGCCATTTTCATGGACGATCCGGAAGTCCAGCTGCTGATCCAGCAGCACGGCGCCCGGGTTGTTTCCGATTCCATCCGTTCTTTTGACGAGTAAGACGACATGCGCGGCAATATCGCCCAACTGATGCAGCAGGCCCAGAAGATGCAGGAAAACCTGCAGAAGGCCCAGGAAGAAATCGCCAAGATCGAAGTGACCGGCAGCGCCGGTGGCGGCATGGTCAGCGTCACCCTGACCGGCGCCAAGGAGTGCCGCAAGGTGCGCATCGATCCGTCGCTGGCCAGCGATCCGGAAATGCTGGAAGACCTGATCGCCGCCGCCTTCAACGATGCGTCCAACAAGATCGACGCCGAGTCGAAGTCGAAGATGGGTTCGGCCACCGCCGGCATGCAGCTGCCTCCGGGCATGAAGATGCCGTTCTGATGTCCAGCGTGGCGCCCGCACTGCCGGGTGCCACGCACTGTGTAGCGTCGAGCGTGCTCGACTGCCCGCAATTTCCAGTCGAGCACGCTCGGCTCTACAGAACACACCGACGTGTCCGCACCGCTGCTTGAACAACTGATCGATGCACTGCGGGTGTTGCCTGGCGTAGGCCAGAAGACGGCACAGCGCATGGCCTACCACCTGCTCGAACGCGAGCGCGAAGGTGGCAAACGCCTTGCCGGCACGCTGGCAGAGGCGGTCGAACGCATCGGTCACTGTGCGCAGTGCCGCGACTTCAGCGAAACCGAGCTGTGCCCGACCTGCGCCAATGGCAGCCGCGAGCGCAGCCAGTTGTGCGTGGTGGAATCGCCGGCTGACCGCCTGGCGATCGAGAACGCCACCGGCTATCGCGGCGTCTACTTCGTGCTGCAGGGGCGCCTGTCGCCGCTGGATGGCATCGGTCCGCGCGAGCTGGGTCTGGAGCAGCTGGAGCAGCGTCTGGCCGAAGCGGAAGTGCAGGAGCTGATCATCGCCACCAGTGCCACCGTCGAAGGCGAAGCCACCGCGCACTACCTCGCGCAGTTGGCGCGCGCCCGCCAAGTGCGGCCGAGTCGACTGGCCCAGGGCCTGCCCCTCGGCGGTGAGCTCGAGTACGTCGATCGCGGCACGCTGTCGCACGCGTTCGGCACCCGCAGCGAAGTGCGCGATTGAGTCGATGCCGGGCATGCACCGGCGTTACCGGCCTACAATGCGGTGACACCCCGCCGAGGCCGACCATGAGCAGCGAAACCCTCTTCAGCAAGATCATCCGTCGCGAGATCCCGGCCACCATCGTCTATGAAGACGAGGACGTGCTGGCGTTCAAGGACATCGCGCCGCAGGCGCCGGTGCACGTGCTGTTCATTCCGAAGAACGAGATCATTCCGACCCTGGATGACCTGCAGCCATCGCAGGCGCACCTGATCGGCAAGCTGGCCCTGGCCGCCGCCGGGTACGCGCGGCAGGAAGGCTTCGCGCAGGACGGCTACCGCATCGTGATGAACTGCCGCGAAGATGCCGGGCAGACCGTGTTCCATATCCACATGCATCTGCTGGCTGGCGCGCCGCTGGGTCACTTCGGTACGCCGGGGCGTTGAGGCAGTCATCCGCGCATGGCGTGGATCTACAACGTACACCAACAGCAGTAGATCCACGCCATGCGTGGATAAAAAACGTCGCAGTGCAGCATCGCCCCGAGCAGACCCACGCCATGCATGGATGAAAAAGGCCGCCCCATGGGCGGCCTTCTGCTTCATGCATACCGGGCCTGGACTACCACCAGCCCCAGCCGCGGTAACCGCCCCAGTACGGGCCATATGGGCCCGGGCCCCACGGTCCGTAGGGGTAGGGCACCACATCGACCTGGCGCTGCTCCGGCCACAGGTAGATCACGTCGGCCGCCAGCTTCGGCAGTCGGTAGTCGTAATCACCGATACGGGTGTTGGCGTAGCCATCGATCTTGCCGATGAAGGTCACGTCGCGGCCGGCTTCGAACACGGCCGGATCGTAGAAGCCGGCGCGGCAGGCAATGAAGCGGCCGTCACTGGCATCGGAGGAGGTCGTGTTCGGGCGGCCGCTACCGTTGAGCGGGCGCGAGATGATCTGGAAACAGGTCTCGCCCTGAGCGGGCTTGGTTTCGATGATCCGGCCACCCCAGCGCACCGGCGTGCCGACCTGCTGGGTGGCAACCGAGTCGCGCGGGGAAACCAGGCTGAACTGTCCCTGCAGCGGCTTGGGAGCCGTGGCGCAGGCCGACAGGGCCAGGGCGGCCACGGCGGTGAGGAGGAACTTGGTATTCATGGGGAGGCTCCGGAAGTCGGGCGATGCCTGCGCAGGTCCCGCAATAATGGGGCGAGCTCGGTACAAGTGCCAGCGTAGCGTGCATCAGCGAAACGCTGGCTGAGTGTGATGAGGCCCGGGTCGGGACGCTGCGCGTTGACCCGGCGCGCCCAGTGCAGGGCGGGTTCGTGCGGTTCGCGGCCCAGCCCAACCCGCGCATAGCGCTGCCCCAGCCGGTGCCAGGCGCGCAGCAGCGGGTCGCGCTCGCGTTCGCCACGGGCCAGCAGCCATGCCATCCACGTCAGCGCCAGCAACGCGGCCATCACGAAGCCGGCCAGCAGCTGTCCCGGCTGCAGGTCGTCCAGCCCGAACGGTTGCAGCAGTTGCTGCTGGCGGCGCGCGTCGAAGGACAGCACCAGTTCGTTCCAGCCCCTGCGCATCCAGTCGCGGACCTGGCCCAACTGCAGCCAGCGCTGCTGTAGGCCGGTATCGGCCCCGGCCTGCAGACGGTCGTCGAGCGTGTCCAGGATGCGCTCGGGTGCTACTGCCGCTGTCGGGTCGATGCGCACCCAGCCGCGTTGCGGCAGCCACACCTCGGCCCAGGCGTGGGCGTCCATCCGCCGCAGTATCCAGTAGTCGCCGATCCGGTTGCGGGTGCCGCCGGCGAACCCGGTGACCACCCGCGCCGGAATGCCAGCGTTGCGCATCAGCACCACGAAGGCAGAGCTGAAATGCTGGCAGTAGCCGGCCTTGTAGTCGAACAGGAATGCATCGACGGGATCGCGGCCGGCGGCCGGTGTCTCCAGCGTGTACGAGAAGTCTGCGGTTATCCACGCGAGGGCGCGATGGACCACGGCGGCGTCATCGTTTCCTGCGTCCTGCCGCCACTGTCGGGCCAGGGTTGCCGTGCGGGGGTTGAAGCCTTCCGGCAACTGCAGCGCAGCGCGGCGCTGATACGACGACAAGTCGGCATCAAAGCGCAGCGGCGGGGCCGAGTGCAGGCGCCACCGGCTCAGCGCGGACAAGGTGCGGTCGCTGCTCAGGCTCAGGGCTGCATCAAGCCGGCTGCCTTCCGGTGCGGCGGTCGGGAGATCCAGCGTGACCAGCTGGCGACGGTCGGTGGGCTCGTAGTCGATCTGGTAATCCCAGCCCTCCGTGCCGTGCTCGACCACTGCGGGCAGCAAACGCTCGGTACGGCGGTCGCGTCGCCAGACATGCCCGTCGAACTGCGTCAGCACCGGCCCGCGCCAGTAGCGCTGTGCCGGCTCCGGAACCGCGCCGAAGAACTGCGCCCGCAGGGCCGGGGTGTCATCGGCCATCAGATCCAGCCACTTGTCCGGCTCCATCGTGTCCGATAGCCCGGGTGTGCCGACGGCGCGATCGGGAATGCCCCACAGCGGCGTGGCCAATCGTGGGAACAGCCAGAAGCAGGCCAGCGCCAGCGGCAGGCCGATCAGCAGCAGGCGACCGACGCCGCGAAGCTGCGCGGACAGCGGTGGTGGCGTACTACGGCCTTCACCCTGTGCCAGTCGCTGCAGTGCAATCAGGGTGCTGATGCCTGCCAGCACGGCGAGCACGGTGGTCAGTGGCCCCTGGTCGAGCAGGAAGGCAGCGAACGGTGAAAACAGGGCAAAGCCGAGCAGGCTGCGTGCATCGCGCAGGGTGCGCAGCTCGCTGGACTTGATCGCCAGCATCGCCGCCAGCAGTGCACAACCGGTATCCCGGCCCGGGCGCACCGCTCCCATCTGCCAGACGATGGCGGCCAGCATGCCCAGCACCAGCAGTACGCGCACCGGCATCGGCAGCATGCCGCGTTGCGACAGTGCTGCAGTGACCAGCGCTGCCACGGCGATCAATGCGGCCAGCGTGGTGGGCAGCTGCAGCAGCAGCGGCAACAGGGCCAGTGCGGCGCTGGCCAGCGTCCACGTGCGGGAGTTGCGGTCCAGCAGCAGGGCAGACTCAGTCATGGGGAAGCAACGCCAGCGCGCGCAGGCACAGATGGTGGTGGCTGGCACCCTGGCCGGGGCCGATCGGTGGGTGCATCGGCAGCAGCAGCGTGTAGCGGCGGCCTTCGCGCTCGGCGCTGTCCACCCAGCGTGCCAGCCGCGCGATGCGGGCCTCCTGGCCCAAGGGTGCCAGCGCGCGCCAGTCCAGCACCACTTCGATGCCTATCGGCTTCTCGTATTCGCGTACCAGCAGCGTGTCGCGGCGCGCGGAGTGTTTCCAGGCAATGCTGCGCGGTGGATCTCCAGCGCGATACGGGCGCAGCTGATGCAGTTCCTCGCCGTTGGCGTGGGCGCGGGTGTGCAGTGGATCGCTGCCCTGCTGTGGCAACGGCGACGCCTTCGCTTCGGCCAGCGGGTAGACCAGCAGGGGTTCTTCCGGCCACACCCATGACCACGCCCTGACCAGGCCAAGTGGTTGTGTGGTGGACAGGCGGATCCGCGGCAGTTCCAGCCAGCCACGGCGTTCGCTGGGCACTTCCAGCTCGGCTTCACCGCGGCCGTGTGCGGCCAGGTCGAGCCACGCCTCGCTGTCGCCCAGTTGCAGGTGCAGGCCATGGCGCGCTCGCGGGTCGCGCAGCGACAGGTCCACGCGCAGGCGCAATGGTTGCCCGGCCGGCAGCGGTTCGGCGGAGATCGCGTCGATCTGCACACCCGACAACTGCAGGTGCGCGGCGATGGCGCTGGCGATCGCTGCCGCGGCCAGCAGCAGTGCCAGCAACAGCGCAGGGTTGTTGTTGTAGTTCAGCGCGCCCAGCAACATCGCGACCAGCAGGCAGGCCACAAACAGGCCGAAGCGGGTGGGCAGCACATAGATGCGCCGTCGGTCCAGCCGCTGCGGCAACGACTCCGGCGTGCGCGGGCGCGCCAGCTGCAACAGTCGCCGGGCATGCGATGCCATCTTCAATCGACCGCGACGGTCTGCAGGATCGCGCGAGCCAGCGCCGGCCCCGAGCTCGACTCGGCTTCACCCACCAGGCGATGGCCAGCCACCGCTACGAACAGCGTCTGCACGTCTTCGGGTACCACGTGGCCACGGCCGAGCAGCAGTGCATGTGCCTTGGCTGCGCGCAGCAGGGCCAGGCCGGCGCGCGGCGACAATCCCACGCGCACGCCGGCGTGCTGGCGGCTGCGGGTCAGCAGTGCCTGCACGTAGTCCACCAGCGCGTCGCTGACATGCACCTGGCCGACGGCCCCGCGCAGTGCACGTACCTGGGTGTCGTCCAGCTGGGGCAGCGCGCGGGCGATCAGGTCGCGACGATCGGTGCCGCGCAGCAGCTCACGTTCCGCCTGCGCGCTGGGGTAGCCCATCGCCAGCCGCAGCAGGAAACGATCCAGCTGCGAATCGGGCAGTGGGAACGTGCCTGACAGATCCACCGGGTTCTGCGTGGCGATCACGAAGAACGGATCGGGCAGGGCATGGGTTTGACCGTCGAGGGTGACCTGCTGCTCGGCCATCGCTTCCAGCAGGGCGCTCTGCGTGCGCGGCGGCGCCCGGTTGATTTCGTCGGCCAGCAGCACGTGGCTGAAGACCGGCCCGGGATGGAACTGGAACTGGCGGCTGCCAGCGTCATACACCGATACGCCGAGTACGTCGGCCGGCAGCAGGTCGGAGGTGAACTGCACGCGCTGGAAGCTCAGCCCCAGGCTGCTGGCCAGGGCATGGGCCAATGTGGTCTTGCCGAGACCGGGCAGGTCTTCGATCAGCAGATGGCCGCCAGAGAGCAGGGCCACAAAGGCCAGTCGAACCTCCTGCACCTTGCCCAGCACCAGTGCATTGACCTGGTCCTGCGCGTTGCGCAGGGACTGACGCAGTTGATCGGTTAGCATGCTGGGCATGGGGGACGAAGCTGTCATGGTCGTCTCAAGTTCGGTAACCGGTCGATTCTATCCATAGAGCAATGCAGGGCGAACAACGCGCACGTACGATTTTTCTCTGGTTATGGACGCTCGTCACAGCGGCCAAGCTGGTCGTGGCCGCACGCCTGCCGTTGTTCGTCGATGAGGCGTTCTACTGGCAGGAGGGCCAGCATCTGGCTGCGGCCTATTCGGATCTGCCAGGGCTGACGGCCTGGTTGACCCGGTTGGGTGTGGAGCTTGGCGGCCAGCACGTGCTGGCGCTGCGCCTGCCATTCCTGGCCATCGGGGCACTGCTGCCGCTGCTGGTATCGCGCATTGCGGCGCGCTGGTTCGGCAACGTTGCAGGTTGGCAGGCCGGCAGCTTGACGCTGTTGATGCCGTTGTCGGCCACGCTGGGTCTGCTGGCCGTGCCCGATGTGCCGATGGCACTGGCGGCAGTGCTGTGCCTGGACGCCGGCGCACGCCTGCTGCGCAACGTAGATGCATCCTCGGCGGTGAAACTGGCGCTGGGCCTGCTGATCGGCGCGCTCAGCCACTATCGCTTCATCGGTGTCATCGGCGTCGGCTTCATCGCTTTGCTGGCGCTGCCGCCGGGCCGGCGCATGCTGGCCGATCCGCGCGTCTGGGTGGCCCTGGCCGTTGGCGTACTGGCATGGCTGCCGCTGCTGGCCTGGAATGCCGACAATCACGATGCCGGTCTGAAGTTCCAGGTGGTCGAGCGTCATCCGTGGGCATTCGAGTGGCGCGGACTGTGGTTCCTGGTGATCCAGCCGATGCTGGTCACGCCCATCCTGTGCATCGCGATGTGGAAGGTGGCGCTGGCGGGTACCCGCAGTGGCGGCGGTGCGCGCGTGCAGTGGCGTTATTTCGGTCTGGTCGGCGGTGTGTCGACATTGGGCATCTTCGCACTGGGCTTCTTCACCGACGTCGAGCGCATCAGCTTCCATTGGCCGCTGCCGGGCTACCTGGCCCTGCTGGTGGCGGTGCCGGTGATCCTCAACGGCTGGCCGCGCTGGTTGCGGCGTACCGGCTGGTGGCTGGCCGGGCTGGGCATGGTGCTGGCCTTCGGCTATTACCTGATGGCGTCCTCGTCATCGCTGCGCGAGCAGTTGGCCGGCGACAAGTACTACCCGCGCAACTTCGCCGGCTGGCAGCCGCTGGCTGCTGCGGTCCGCGAAGAACTGCAGCAGATGCCTGAAGGCAGCCGTGTACTGGCCGGCAACTTCAAGGTGGGCGCCGAGCTGGGCTTCCAGCTGGGCCGCGGTGACATCGACGTGCTGCCGCATCCGCTCAACGACAAGCACGGCCGCACCGCGCAGCTGGCGCAATGGAATCAGGTGCATGAGGGCGAGCGCGACGTGCCGATGCTGCTGGTGCTGTCGCCCAGCGATCAGCGTTTCCGCGATCTGCTCACCCGCTATCACGCCCTCTGCGAACAGGTCGGGCCACTGCCGCCGCCGCGCGTGGTCAGCAACGATCATGGATTCCAGCGCTTCCTGCTGTTCCGCCTGCCGGTGCAGCGCGCGCAGGGTCCATGCGTAGCCCCCGCACTGGCCTGGCTGGACACCCCTTCCAACGGCGACGTGGTGAGCGGCACGCTGGCGATCAAGGGCTGGGCGTTCAAGGAAGGTGTTGGCCTGTCGCGGGTTGAAGTGCTGGTGGATGGTCGTTCGATCGGCGACGCCAGCTACGGGCGGGTGTTCGATATCCGACATGCCTGGCCAGACAGTACCGACCCGCAACATCCTGCTGTCGGTTTCGATGCAACGCTCGATACGGGTACGTTGTCACCGGGAAAACACTGGTTGGGCCTGCGTCTGCATGGTCGCGATGGCAGCGTGGAGCAGTGGCAGGAACAGCCATTTGTGGTGAAGAAGCGCTGAGGTGTCGTGCCTCGTGTCACGGGCCGGGGTCAGGGCACCGAGAATCCGGCCCTGCGCAGCAATCCGCACAGTGCGATCAGCGGCAGCCCGATCAGCGCCGTAGGGTCGTGATTGTCGATGGCGTCGAACAGGCTGATGCCCAGGCCCTCGCACTTGAAGCTGCCAGCGCAGTCCAGCGGTTGTTCGATGGCCACGTAGCGGGCGATCTCCGGCGCCTGCAGCGCGCGGAAGCGCACCTGGGTCAGATCCATTGCCGTGAAAGATTCTCCGTCACGGGTGAGACGGATCGCAGTGTGGAAGCGCACCGTCTGCCCGGACATGGCCGCCAGCTGCGCGCACGCCGCCTCGACCGTACCCGGCTTGCCCAGCGGCTGACCGTTCAGATCCGCCACCTGGTCCGAGCCGATCACCCAGCTGCCGGGATGGCGGGCGGCCACGTCGGCCGCCTTGGCGCTGGCCAGGCGTGCCGCCAGCGCCAGTGGGGCCTCGTTGGCTTGCGGGGTCTCATCCACCTCCGGGCGTGCGCAGCCGAAGGGCAACCCCAGCCGTTCCAGCAGGTCGCGGCGGTAGCGGGAGGTGGAGGCCAGGACCAGGGCAGGCATGCGGGAATTCCGGGGGCGGGGCGCGGCAGTCTGGCCCGGCACAGCCAGCCACAGCAAGCCTTTCGTGGCAGTCATTTGACACGCGACCTGCCGATCCTTAATATTCGGCGGCTTATGTCCGCGAACGTACCCGAAACGCTGGATGCCTGGCGGATGGTCGTGGCGCGAAGGCGCTTCGACGGTCAGGTCTCCCTGGCTGAATTGACTCGCCTGCAGGGGCTTGTCGCAGATACCGAAGGCGAGTGTAATTACTCGCTCGAGTTCGGTCGCGACGAGATCTTGCGGGTATCCTATGTGGAACTCAGCATCGATACCGCGTTGCCGCTGACCTGTCAGCGCAGCATGCAGCGCTTCCTGCTGCCGGTGAAGATGACCCAGAGGCTTGGCCTGATCCGCGACGAAGACGAAGAATCGTCTTTGCCGGAGGAATACGAGCCGTTGCTGGTGCCGGAAGATGGCCAGCTGCGTCCGTTGGACCTGGTCGAGGACGAACTGGTGCTGGCGGTACCGGTGGTACCCCTGTCGCCGGATGGTGAGGCAGTCGACAAGGACTGGGCACCGACCGAAGCAGAAATTGAAAAGGCCAACCCGTTTGCGGCGTTGGCGGCATTGAAGAAACAATAGCAGCCGGTTGTCGTCGGCGGCTGCGGCGAAAGTGAAAAGTGTGCTGGACGCTGGCGTCCTGTGCGACGAAACGACGAAGCAAAACGAACCGAGTTTGGAGCAATCCCATGGCTGTCCAGAAATCCCGTGTTACCCCGTCCCGTCGTGGCCAGCGTCGTTCGCATGACGCCCTGAGCGCCAAGCAGCTGTCGACCGACCCGACCACCGGCGAAGTGCATCTGCGTCACCACATCACTGCTGACGGTTTCTACCGCGGCAAGAAGGTCATCCAGACCAAGTCTTCGGCTGTCCAGGAAGACTGATGTGCCGGAAGGTCGCTGCCCTATGGGCAGCGGCCTTCGCCTTCTTTCCCGGGCACGCCGGTGAACGGCGGCTCGTGCAACAGGAAACATGATGAGCAAGCGGATCTACTCGAGGATCGCGGGCACCGGCAGCTATTTGCCGGAAAAAGTCCTGACCAACGCCGACCTGGAAAAAATGGTCGAGACCTCGGACGAGTGGATCCAGACGCGCACCGGTATCCGTGAACGGCACATCGCTGCCGAAGGCGAAACCACCAGCGATCTCGGCTACCAGGCCGCGCTGCGTGCGATCGAAGCGGCCGGTATCGACGCCTCACAGCTCGACATGATCGTGGTCGGCACGACCACTCCTGATCTGATCTTTCCCTCCACCGCGTGCCTGATCCAGGCCAAGCTCGGTGTGAGCGGCTGCCCCGCTTTCGACGTCAACGCGGCCTGTTCGGGCTTCGTGTTCGCGCTCAGCGTGGCTGACAAATTCATCCGTTCCGGTGATGCCCGCCATGTGCTGGTGATCGGCGCGGAAACCCTGACCCGCATCGTCGACTGGGAAGACCGCACCACCTGCGTGCTGTTCGGCGATGGCGCGGGTGCGGTCGTGCTCAAGGCCGACGAAGAAACCGGCATCCTCAGCACCCACCTGCATTCGGATGGCAGCAAGAAAGAGCTGCTGTGGAATCCAGTTGGCGTTTCGGTCGGTTTCGGTGAAGGCAACAACGGCGGCGGCACCATCAACATGAAGGGCAACGACGTGTTCAAGTACGCCGTCAAGGCGCTGGACTCGGTCGTGGACGAAACCCTGGAGGCCAATGGCCTGACCAAGTCCGACCTGGACTGGCTGATCCCGCACCAGGCCAACCTGCGCATCATCGAAGCCACCGCCAAGCGGCTGGACATGTCGATGGACCAGGTCGTGGTCACTGTCGACAAGCATGGCAATACCTCGTCCGCCTCGGTGCCGCTGGCGCTGGATGCGGCTGTGCGTTCCGGCAGGGTGGAGCGCGGCCAGCTGCTGCTGCTGGAAGCTTTCGGTGGTGGCTTCACGTGGGGTTCGGCACTGCTGCGCTATTGATAGTGCCAGTTACGACAACGTGAAACCGTCGTTACGGCCCCTCTGGGGCCGTAATGCGTTAAAGGAGACTGTCATGGTTGAGCCCATCGTCATCGAAGGGCAGCGCGCCTGGCTGAAGCAGTACGGCGAAGGAAGCCGAGCAGTGGCCCTGGGCCTGCTCAATTTTGTTGCCCGCCGGTTCCATCTGGACGCCCTGCGCCCGCCGCCGCACCGCGGTGGCGACGCCGCGCGCGAAACCGAAGCCCGCCGTCTGGCGGAACTGCAGGCGCAGGGCGTGAACGTGCCCGCGGTGATCGGCAGTGGTCATGCCGCGCTGGTGATCGGCGACAACGGCAGCTCGTTCAATACCTGCCTGCGCGAGGCCGACGATTCCGGCCGCGATCGCCTCGTGGCTGCGGCGATGCAGGCCATTGCCGAAGCGCACGCGCGTGGCGCCTATTTCGGCCAGCCGCTGCCGCGCAACCTCACCTGGGATGGGCAGAATGTCGGTTTCATCGACTTCGAAGAAGATCCGCTGGAAGTCATGGACCTGGCCGAGGCACAGGCGCGTGACTGGCTGATGTTCGGCTACGGCGTGGCCAAGTACTACGCCGACCGCCCCGAATGCCTGCAGGCGATGATGGCCGAGGCGATGAACGGGGTGCAGGCACCGGTGCGTGCGCACGTACATGCCGTCAGTGGCCGTCTGCAGCGCCTGGCGCGAGTGTGCATGAAGCTGGGGCGCTCGGCGCGTGCGCTGGCCCACTCCATCTTCATCACCCACGGTGCCACCACGCTGGGCCTGCTGATGGTGGTCGGCCTGTGCATGGACTGGTTTGCCGACGGCGAGCTGGACATCCTGCAGCTGCTCTGCTGACAGCGGGGCAGCTTGCAGCATCGGTAGTGCCGGCCGCTGGCCGGCATCACCCGGTGGCGGACCCGGCAGGCCGCCTCCATACGCGTGCATACGCGCACGTACAGACGACACGGCATGTTCCCCCTTATCATGGCCCGCTTCGATTGCAACAAGCGGATGACCGCGTGACCCTATCCACCCTCGCTTTTGTCTTCCCCGGTCAGGGCTCGCAGTCTGTGGGCATGCTGGCCGAGCTGGCCGAACTGCACCCGCAGGTGCGTGAGGCCTTCACCGAGGCATCCGATGGTGCCGGCGTCGACCTGTGGGCGTTGTCCCAGGGTGGCCCGGAGGAAATGCTCAACCGTACCGAATACACCCAGCCGGCCCTGCTGGCCGCCAGCATCGGCGCGTGGCGCGCCTGGAACGCCGTTGGCGGTCCGCGTCCGTCGGTTCTGGCTGGCCACAGCCTGGGCGAGTACACCGCCCTGGTCGCCGCTGGCGCCCTCAGCCTGCACGACGGTGCGCACCTGGTGCGCCTGCGCGGGCAGCTGATGCAGGACGCCGCTCCGGCGGGTGTCGGCGCCATGGCCGCCGTACTCGGTGCCGACGACCAGCTGGTGCTGGACGTCTGTGCGGAAGCCGCCGGCAGCCAAGTGGTCGTTCCGGCCAACTTCAATTCGCCGGGCCAGATCGTGATCGGCGGCGACGCTGCCGCGGTCGACCGTGCGCTGGCGCTGCTGGCCGAGAAGGGCGTGCGCAAGGCGGTCAAGCTGGCCGTCAGCGTGCCCTCGCATACCCCGCTGATGCGCGAAGCCGCCAACCGTCTGGCCGAAGTGATGGCCGGCCTGTCCTGGCAGCTGCCGCAGCTGCCGGTGGTGCAGAACGTCGACGCCAAGGTGCACGACGGCGTGGACGCGATCCGCACCGCGCTGGTGCAGCAGCTGTACCAGCCCGTGCAGTGGACCGGCTGCGTGCAGGCGCTGGCCGCCCGTGGCGTCACCCGGATTGCCGAGTGCGGTCCGGGCAAGGTGCTGACCGGCCTGGTCAAGCGCATCGACAAGGCCATCGACGGCCGTTCCCTGGCCACCCCGGGCGACTTCGAAACCGCCCGCGAGACGTGGTCGGCCTGATTGCCCCTGTTCCTGCCGACCGTGCCGGTGGCCGCTGCAAGCGGCACGGGTGCGGCGGCCGCCCAAGCCTGAGGAAAACATCATGAGCAAGCCCCTGCAGGGTGAAATCGCACTGGTCACCGGTGCAAGCCGTGGCATTGGTGCCGCCATCGCCGATCTGCTGGCCGCCCAGGGCGCCACCGTCATCGGCACCGCCACCACCGATTCCGGCGCTGCCGCGATCGGCGAGCGCCTGGCCGCCCACGGCGGTCACGGCCGCGCGCTGAACGTCACCGACGCTGCCGCGCTCGACGCCGTGCTTGACGGCATCGCCAAGGAATTCGGCCCGATCTCGATCCTGGTCAACAACGCCGGCATCACCCGCGACAACCTGCTGATGCGCATGAAGGAAGACGATTGGGCGTCGATCATCGACACCAACCTGACCAGCGTGTTCCGCACCAGCAAGGCCGTCATGCGCGGCATGATGAAGGCGCGCAAGGGCCGCATCATCAACATCGCCTCGGTGGTGGGCGTGACCGGCAACGCCGGCCAGGCCAACTACGCCGCTGCCAAGGCCGGCATCATCGGTTTCTCCAAGTCGCTGGCCAAGGAAATCGGCTCGCGCGGCGTCACCGTCAACGTGGTCGCGCCGGGCTTCATCGACACCGACATGACCAAGGCGCTGCCGGAAGAAGCGCGTACCGCGCTGATCGGCGACATCGCCCTCGAACGCCTGGGTTCGCCGGAGGACATCGCCCACGCGGTGGCCTTCCTGGCCAGCCCGGCTGCCGGCTACATCACCGGCGAAACTCTCCATGTGAACGGCGGCATGTACATGCCGTAAGCAAGGGGCGCAGGGATCGCGCCGCAAGTGGTTGATCTGCGAGGATTTTTGCTGCAATGCAAGGTCACGCCGGTTTCCACTACACTATCCCACGGCCATCGCCTTTGATGGCGACCACTTTTGAACCACTACTCCATCTGGAGCGATATCCCATGAGCACCATCGAAGAACGCGTCAAGAAAATCGTCATCGAACAGCTTGGCGTCAAGGAAGAAGAAGTCACCAACAGCGCATCGTTCGTCGATGACCTGGGCGCTGACTCGCTGGACACCGTCGAGCTGGTGATGGCGCTGGAAGAAGAATTCGAGTGCGAGATCCCGGACGAAGAAGCCGAGAAGATCAGCACCGTGCAGGCTGCGATCACCTACATCACGGCCCACGTCAAGGCCTGATGCAGGACGTCAGTGCGCGCGCGGGCGTTGAGCTCGCCGCGCACGACACCCCATGGGGCCGCTGTTTGCGGCCCCGTGTGTTTGCGTACCACACCGAAGTAAACCGCGTTACCCGCAAAGAACGTTCGGGTCAGGAGAATCAGCAATGAAGCGTCGCGTCGTCGTAACCGGCCTGGGTATGGTCTCGCCGTTGGGCAATGATCTGGCCAGCAGCTGGGAAGGCATCACCCACGGTCGTTCGGGCATCGGTCCGCTGACCAACGTTTCTGATGCCTACCTGGAACGGTTCACCACCAAGATCGCAGGTGAGGTCAAAGGCTTTGACATCACCGCCGACAACGAACTGTTCGGCAAGTACCGGGTCAGCGGCAAGGATGCCAAGAAGATGGACCCGTTCATCCATTACGGCCTCGGTGCCGCCTTCATGGCCCTGCATGATTCCGGCCTGGAGATCACCGATGCCAACGCCGACCGCATTGGCGCCATTGTTGGCGCCGGCATCGGCGGCCTGCTCGGTATCGAAGAGCAGACCATCGAGTTCCACGAAGGCAAGAAGATTTCTCCCTTCTACGTGCCCAAGACCATCATCAACATGCTGCCGGGCCAGCTGAGCATCATCAGCGGCCTGAAGGGCCCGTCGTTCTCGGCGGTCTCGGCGTGCGCCACCTCCAACCATTCCATCGGCACTGCCATGCGCATGATCCAGTACGGCGATGCGGACGTGATGGTGGCCGGCGGTGCCGAACGCGGTTCCTCGCCGACGGCGCTGGGCGGCTTCTGCGCGATGAAGGCGATGAGCACCCGCAACGACGCTCCGGAACAGGCCTCGCGCCCGTGGGACAAGGACCGTGACGGCTTCGTGCTGGGCGACGGCGCAGGCATCCTGATCCTGGAAGAGTACGAGCACGCCAAGGCCCGTGGCGCGAAGATCTACTGCGAGCTGGCCGGTTTCGGCGCCAGCTCCGACGCGTACCACATGACCGCGCCGAGCGAGAACGGCGAAGGCGCTGCACGCTGCATGGCCATGGCCATGAAGGATGCGGGTGTCACCCCCGAGCAGGTCGGCTACCTCAACGCGCATGGCACCTCGACCCCGCTGGGCGACCTCGGTGAGACCATGGCGATGAAGACCGCCTTCGGCGACCACGCCTACAAGATGATGGTCAGCTCCACCAAGTCGATGACCGGCCACCTGCTCGGCGCTGCCGGCGGCGTGGAAGCGATCTTCTCGGTGCTGGCAATGCGCGACAACGTGATTCCGCCAACCATCAACCTGCAGCAGCCGGGCGAAGGCTGCGATCTGGACTACGTGCCCAACGAAGCACGCCAGGCCAAGGTCGACGTGGTGATGTCCAATGGCTTCGGCTTCGGCGGCACCAACGGCACGCTGATCTTCAAGCGCGTCTGATCGCACCGGTAGCGTCGAGCCAGGCTCGACTCCGCCAACCACGAGGCCGCCGCAAGGCGGCTTCCGTGTATCCGTCTCCCAGAACTGGCCGCCATGACCCACGCCCCGCTGATCCACCCGCTGCCGCACCCGATCGACCTGCTGGCCCTGCAGCAGCGCGACCCGGCGCGTTTTCCGCTGCTGATGGAGTCCACCGCCTCGGGTACCGCCCAGGGCCGCTGGAGCCTGCTGCTGGCCGCGCAGGGCGACACCCTGCAGCTGGACGCCGATGGCCAGGTGCGCGACCGGCACGGTGCGCCGCAGCCCGGCAGTTTCCTGCAGGCGCTGGACCGCGCATGGCAGGCGCAGCGGCTGCCGCATGACGGCGGCCACGCGCTGCCGTTCCGGGGTGGCTGGGCGCTGATGCTGGATTACGAAGTGGCCAGCCAGGTCGAACCGGTGCTGCCGGCGCGCGCGCGCGATGACGGTCATCCGACCGCGCTCGCCCTGCGCTGCCCGGCCGCCGTGCTGCATGACCACCAGGCCGACACCAGTTTCCTCATTGCCGAGGCGGGCGAGCAGGCATTGCTGGACACACTGGTCGCCTTGGTGGCCGGCGAACTGCCGCAGGCCGGGCAGGGCTGGCAACCGCCGCAGTCGGTCAGCGAAGACGAGCCACAGCGCTTCACCGAGGGTGTGCGCCGGGTGATCGAGTACCTGCGCGCCGGCGACGTGTTCCAGGTGAACCTGTCGCGGCGCTGGAGCGCGCAGTTCGCAGCACCGGTCAGCCCGCAGGCGCTGTATGCGCAGCTGCGGTGCGCCAATCCGGCGCCGTTTGCCGGCCTGTTCAGTGCGCACGGCCGGCATGTGGTCAGTTCGTCGCCGGAACGGCTGGTGTCGGTGCATGGCGGCCACGCGCAGACCCGCCCGATCGCCGGCACCCGCCCGCGCTTCGAGGGCGACGACGATGCCGCACGCATCCAGGAGCTGGTCGGCCATCCCAAGGAGCGCGCCGAGCACGTGATGCTGATCGACCTGGAGCGCAACGACCTGGGCCGCATCTGCCTGCCCGGCACAGTCGTCGTGGACGAGCTGATGACCGTGGAAAGCTACGCGCACGTGCACCACATCGTCAGCAACGTCAGTGGCCACCTGCGCGCGGACGTGACCCCGGGCGAAGTGATCGCCGCCACCTTCCCCGGCGGCACCATCACCGGCTGCCCGAAGGTGCGCTGCATGCAGATCATCAGCGAGCTGGAGCAGGTGCCACGTGGCGCGTATACCGGTGCGTTCGGCTGGCTGAACCGCGATGGCGACCTGGACCTGAACATCCTGATCCGCACTGCCGAAGTGGATGGCAACGAGGTCAGCTTCCGTACCGGTGCCGGCATCGTGGTCGACTCGGACCCGGACAAGGAACTGGACGAAACCCGGGCCAAGGCCCGCGGCCTGCTGCGGGCGCTGGGGCAGCAGGGGTAGCGCCGGCCGCTGCCAGGGCCGTTCATCCACGCATGGCGTGGATCTACTGGTGATGGTGGGTGGGTGCCGACCGTTGGTCGGTACGGATGCTCTCTATGGTTGTTCATCCACGCATGGCGTGGATCTACTGGGCATGGTCGGCCCCGGCAGTAGATCCACGCCATGCGTGGATGCTCGCCCGGTGGCCCCGGTCATGACCCCACACCGGCGGCACGGTATCCTGCACGACGGAATCGAGTTCAGAGGTAGTCCATGGCGGGAGCCAAGCGCGGGTGTCTGTGGGTGGTAACGCTGCTGCTGGTGCTGGTCGCCATCGTGGCCGGCGCGGGCGCGTGGTTCTTCTACAAGCAAAGCCAGTTTGCCGACGTACCGTTGACCCCCAGTGCGGACAGCATGGTCATCGCCAGCGGCGATGGCATGAACAGCGTGCTGCGCAAGCTGCGCGAGGCCGGCGTGGACGAGGGCCAGGACACCCAGTGGCAGCTGCTGGCGCGCCAGCTGGACGCGGCCGGCAAACTGAAGGTGGGCGAGTACGCACTGAGCAAGGACCTGACCCCCCGCGAACTGCTGCTGCGCATGCGCGCCGGCAAGGTGCTGCAGCACCGTGTAACCATCATCGAAGGCTGGAACATCCGCCAGCTGCGCGCCGCGCTCAAGCGTGCCGATCCGCTGCTGCATACCACCGACACCCTCGATGACGCAGCGCTGATGGACCGCCTCGGTTTCGCCGGCCAGCATCCGGAAGGCCGCTTCCTGCCAGAAACCTATGTCTACCAGCGCGGTGACAGCGACCTGGACGTGCTCAAGCGTGCCCACGGCGCGATGGAGAAGGCGCTGGACGAAGCCTGGGAAAGCCGCGCCCCGGATCTGCCGATCAATACGCCGTACGAGCTGCTGACGATGGCGTCGATCATCGAAAAGGAAACCGCGCTGGCCAGCGAGCGACCGCAGATTGCCGGCGTGTTCATGCGCCGCCTGAAGATCGGCATGCGCCTGCAGACCGATCCGACCGTGATCTACGGCATCGGTGCGGCGTACGACGGCAACATCCGCCGCCGTGACCTGACCACCGATACGCCCTACAACACCTACACCCGGTCTGGCCTGACCCCGACCCCGATCGCCATGCCCAGCCGTGACGCGCTGATGGCTGCCGCGCAACCTGCACCGGGCGATGCGCTGTACTTCGTCGCCGTCGGCGATGGCAGCGGCGCACACGTGTTCTCGCCCAGCCTGGACAAACACAACGCCGCCGTAGCCCGCTACCTCCAGCAGCTGCGCCAGCAACGCACCCAGGAGACCCCGGCGCAATGAGTTCCGCGCTGCTTCGCCATCCCCGTTTCGTCAGCCTGGAAGGCGGCGAGGGCGCGGGCAAGACCACGGCCATCAACGCCATCCGCGAGTGCCTGCGCCGCCACGGCCATGAGGTCGTACTGACCCGCGAACCCGGTGGCACGCCGCTGGCCGAGCGCATCCGCGGCCTGGTGCTGAAGCCCGATGCCGAGATCGCTGCCGAACCGCTCAGTGCCGAGGCCGAACTGCTGCTGGTGTTCGCCGCGCGTGCGCAGCATGTGCGCCAGGTGATCCAGCCGGCGCTGCAGCGCGGCGCCTATGTGCTCAGCGATCGCTTCACCGATTCCAGTTACGCCTACCAGGGCGGTGGCCGCGGCCTGGACCCGCAGTGGATTGCCGACCTGGAGCGCCGCGCCGTCGGCCTGCTGCCCGGCCTGACCTTGCTGCTGGACGTGGACGTGGCCGTTGGCCGTGCGCGTGCCAATGGCCGCGATCTGTGGCCGGACCGCATCGAAAGCGAGCAGGACGATTTCTTCCAGCGCGTGCGCGAGGTGTTCCGCAGCCGCGCACAGCAGGACCCGCAGCGCTTCGCGCTGGTCGATGCCGGCCAGGTGCAGGAACGCGTGGCGGCTGATGTGGTCGCGCGTGTCGAGCGCTGGCTGCAGCAGGGGGAGGGCGCGTGAGTACGTTTTCGCCCTGGCAGCAGCGTGCGTTCGACCAGACCGTGGCCGCGCTGGATGCGGATCGGCTGGGCCACGGCCTGCTGATCTGTGGCCCGGCCGGGCTGGGCAAGCGGGAGGTGGCGCTCGCGCTGGCCGACCATGTGCTGGCACGTGGTGATGCCGTGCATGCCACCCGCACCCGGCAGCTGATTGCTGCTGGCACGCATCCCGACCTGCAGCTGATCAGCTTCATTCCGAACAAGAGCGGCGACAAGCTGCGCACCGAGATCGTGATCGAGCAGGTGCGCGAGATCACCAACAAGCTGGCGCTGACCCCGCAGTACGGCGTGGCGCAGGTGGTGATCGTCGACCCGGCCGATGCCATCAACCGTTCGGCCGCCAACGCGCTGCTGAAGACGCTGGAAGAACCGCAACCCGGCCGCTACCTGTGGTTGATCAGCAGTGACCCGGCGCGCCTGCCGCAGACCGTACGCAGCCGCTGCCAGCGCCTGGAATTCAAGCTGCCGCCGCGCGAGGAAGCGCTGGCCTGGCTGCAGCAGCAGGGGCACAGCGAGGCGGCCGCGCGCGAGGCGCTGGATGCAGCCCGTGGCCATCCCGGGCAGGCCGACAACTGGCTGCGCGAAGATGGCCTGAGCCTGCGTCGCGATGTTGGCCGCGAGCTGGAACAGTTGGCCGCTGGCAAGACCGGTGCGGTGGAACTGGCGCAGAAGTGGTGCGCCGATGACAACGCGGCGCTGCGCCTGCGCTTCGCCGCCGACCTGGCGCTGGCCCAGGCCAGCACCGATGCCTTGACCACGCCGGAGCGATTGCACAAGCTTGCAGCTTGGTTCGATGCGGCCAACCGCACCCGCGACCTGCTGCGCACCACCGTGCGCGCAGACCTTGCGGTGGTCGAGTTGCTGCTGGCCTGGAACAAGGTGAACGAGCGGCCTGCCGCAAGGGGAAATCGATGAGTGCCAGCAACGCCCGCCAGGGCATCCTGTCCCTGGCTGTGAAGGACAAGGCCGCGCTGTACAGCGCGTACATGCCGTTCGTGAAGAATGGCGGCATCTTCGTGCCCACGCCCAAGCGTTACTTCCTGGGCGATGAGGTGTTCCTGCTGCTGACCCTGCCCGATTCCAGCGAGCGCCTGCCGGTGGCCGGCAAGGTGATCTGGGTGACCCCGGCCGGCGCGCAGGGCAACCGCGCGGCCGGCATCGGCGTGCAGCTGGCAGACGGACAGGAAGGCGAGACCGTGCGGCACAAGATCGAGACGATCCTCGCCGGCCTGACCGGTTCGGACAAGCCGACGCATACGATGTGAGGGGTGCGAATTGCCCTCCTGGTAGAGCCAGGCCATGCCTGGCTGATTCGGGGAAATGCGCCGGGAAACACGATGTGAAAAGGTGTTGACGCCCTGAAAAACCGCCCTATAATGAGCGGCTCAGCAACACACCGGGCGGTTAGCTCAGCGGTAGAGCATTGCCTTCACACGGCAAGGGTCACAGGTTCGATCCCTGTACCGCCCACCATGTTGCAGAACGAAAAGAGCCTCCAGCGATGGGGGCTTTTTTGTTGCCCGTGATTCAACCGGGCTTCTTTTCCACGGCTGTGATCGCCTCGCCGAGGCCTGTCTGCGCGGCATGCGCGATCTGGCGTGCGGCCAGCAGCAGCCCGTTTCGATGGAAGTCGCCAATCTGCTCGTCGGTACCTCCGTCCACGCGCGTGTGCTCTGCCGCGTGCAGAAGATCGAGCACGGCATTCAGTGCGGACAGTGAACGGCCGAGGGAGGCGAGGGTGTGCGGGGTGAGGATCTGCGTGGTGCAGGGCTGGCCGTCTTCGCCATCTCCCCTGCGTATCGCATCAAGGAAGGTGAAGAACATCGGCTGTGAGGGCGGGAGCTGCTGCTCCTTGAGCGCGCACTCGATCTCGCGTGCGAGGTCTTCGGGAACATCGGTGGCGATGTCGCCGATCAGGGCGTGCAGGTGGGGATGGATGGCGGTGCGGTCGGTCATGGCGGAACCCTCACTGGCGTAGGGCAACCCTTCAAAGAGAGGGTGGCGGACGGTGCGGGTTGGCGTGCCGGGGCAAACACAACGGAGTGAGAAATCACCCGGCGGATCGAGTGATCCCCACGCACCGCCCGCCATTGAGGGCCGTCGGTGCATTCTTGCGGCTACGCACTGCTGCGCAACCAATCCGTCAGGTTTGCTTTTTCGAGACGCCAATCCCGGCCAAGGCAACTTGCCTCGGCCCGGCGATCATCACGTCGAACAATCACGTCGGTCTGTAAGGAAAGTTCTCAACTGCCCCTAAGCAGGCCAAGCGTGTTCTGTTCTGTGCCGTCGAGCACCAGCCCGCTGGGCAGCCCATCACTGATGGCGTAAATCGCCGCCCCTGCCAGGCGCGCACATGACGACTCCGCAGGAACGCCACCACGGCGATCGCGTCACCTCGCGCAGTTCTGGCGGGAACATGTCACGGATGGAGGCAGAGGGTTCCATCTAAGCGCTGTTCCGGCGCCCTTGGCGGGCGTAATCTCGGGCCATTGTTGTGTCCCTCCCATCCTTGGAATGCCACCATGCCGCTCGCCCGCATCGATCTTCGCAAAGGTAAATCCGTGGAGTACCGCCAGCGTGTCGGCGAGGCGATCTACCAGGCCATGCGCGCGGTGGGCGTGCCGGAGAACGATCGCTTCCAGATCTTCCAGGAGCACGACGCCAGCACGCTCGTGTACGACCCGGGCTACCTGGGCATCGCCCGCAGCGAGGACTTCATCTGTATCCAGATCACCTGGAATGAAGGGCGCACGCTGGAGCAGAAGAAGGCGCTGTATGCCGGTATTGCCGACGGCCTGCATGCGACGGTGGGGATCCGTCGCGAGGATGTGTTCATCAATCTGGTGGAAGTGAAGAAGGAGAACTGGTCGTTCGGTAACGGCCAGGCGCAGTACGTGAGTTGATGCGCGAAGCGCATCCACGCGTGGCGTGGATCTACACTTCGCTGCCCACCTGCGGGGTCTGCTTCACCGCTGCGCTGCTGGCGGCCTTCACTGATTCGGCGCTGTTGGGCTGTTCGCACTCGATGCTGGTGCGGTAACCGTCGCTGCCGATGCTGTGCTCGGCGCGCTTGACCAGCCACTCGCCGTCCACGCCATCGCGGAAGCCCTGCATCACCACCGTGGCTTCGGCCATCAGTGACTCGCGCCCTGGAAGGCTGTAGCTCAGCGTGCGCGTCTGCCGCGCCTGCTCGCGATGCTTGGCGCGCGCGGCGGCTTCGGCGGTTTCGCGGTCGGCATAGGCCATGCGCAGGCGCACGATCGGCTCGCCGCTGCCCACCTTCACTTCCTGGCGCTGCGCGCCACGCACATCGCGGTAGTAGGCGATGGTGGTGCCGGCATCGTCGCGGGCGGCGATGGTGACGCGGTAGCTGCTGCCATCGGCCGGGGTGAGGGTCACGTCCGGAATGCGTTCGCCGCTGGCGGTGGTCGATTCACCACGCTTGACCAGCACCAGTCGACCGCCGCCCGGTTTGGCGATGGCGTCGTGCTGCTTGGCCAGGCGCAGCAGCAGGTTCATGTCCGATTCCTGTGACTGCACGGTCAGCGGCAGCACGATGGATGCCAGCGACGCACTCACCGCCGCGGTCAGTCCATGCTCGGCCGCCATCCGCTGGACCATGTCGCCGATCGTCGTGCCCTTCTTCCAGCTGCGCGTTTTCTGCGTCTGCAGATCGTTCTTGCCGCCTTTGCTGGTTTCGAACGGCGCGGCGCGGGCGCGCAGGGTCATGCTGCCGGGATAGCCGGAAATCTCCACCTCATCGCAGATGTACAGGCCCATGCGCCGCACTTCGCCGTCGTAGCCGATGAAGGCCTCCAGCTCCGCGCCCACCGGCGGCAGCTGGATCGGATCGTTCGGATCATGGTCGGCCAGCTGCAGCTCCAGCGTGTCGGCGCTGTTGCCGGTCTCGTCGGTGATGCGCAACGACTTGAAGCGCGACATGATCTTGTCGGTGATGTCCTGGCTGTTGGCCACCACGCGGAATGCGGGTGCGATGTTCAATCCCACAGCGATACTCCCTTGCGTTCATTGGCAGGACGCTGCACGTCCGGCAGGACAATCGCCACGCCTGCAGTGAGCACAGGCCCGCGCGCGGCTAGGCCGGGGTTGGCATCGAGCACCGCGCGCAGGATCGCCGGTGACTGTTCGCCATAGTGCGCGTAGGCAATACGGTCGACGACGTCGCCGTCGCGGGTGTTATACGTTCGTGCCATCGCTGTATTTCCGCAGAGTGAGTGTGAAGTCCTGCTTCTGGATCTGGCTGTCGACGGTGAATTCGCTGGAGGTGACGTCGATTTTCTCGATGACCCACAGACCCAGGTTGCCGCCCTTGCCGGTCAGCAGACGCTGCGGCTTTCCCTGGCTGGCCAGCTTGCGCAGTTGCGACATCTCGTTGCCGGCGCCACGGAACAGCGGGTAGACAACGCCTGGCAGTGTCATGGTGGCCGAGCCCGGGCCGGTGTACTGCAGTGCAGCCATCTGCCCGACGCGATCCTGTGCCTGCCAGCGGAAATCGTTGGACTGCTGGATCTGCTGGAATACAGCCGTGTTGAGGCTGAACTTGAATCCACCCAGCATCAGCAGTACCGGTGCGTTGCCGGAATCGTTGCTCTTGAATTGCGACAGCAGCTTGTCCACTGCGCCGGTTACGAACTCGCGCTTCATGCTTAGTTCCTGTCTCCCAGGGTGGCGCGGGCCTGCACGGCCTGCTGGTGCTGCAGCGCGTTGGCGGTCCGCCGTGCCAAAGCCTCGCTGGATTCACCCGGTTGCTGGTGGATGGTGATGTTGTTGGTCTGTTGCTGTTGCACGGTGGTGGGTGTGCGTGCGGTGGAAGAGGAGGGCATCGGCGGTGCAGTGCGGCCCTGGGACGGCGCGGGCAATCCAGGTGTACGTCGCTCCACCACGCCGCTGTGCAAGCCGCCTACGGTAAAGCGCACGGGCGGCATCGCGACCTTGCCATCCCTGACGGCGGCGTAGCCGGCGGCCGCGCCGTTGGCTGCACCCACTGCGATGCGAGCACCATCCACGGCTTTGTCTTTGGCCATTCCAAGTGCGCTGCCGACCTTGTCCATCACCCCGCCGACGAAGTTCATCAGCGGAGCCAGCTCGGCCATGATGTAGCCGATAGCTGCAGTGGCCTTCTCGGAGATCCAGTCCCATACGCCGCCCAACGTGACGGAGATGAATCCAGCGACCGTACCGATGACATCACCGAGGAGGGAGATGGCTTCAACCACAACCCCGACGACCTGGATGACCAGACGGAAATTGGCCAGCAATGCCGTGCCCACCAGCGAGCCGATCTCCGCGACGCGCGAAAGTTCGTTGCCGGTGTACTGCGCGGGAGCGAGCATTTTGGAAAGCCAGTCCCACGCCTGGCTCAGCAGTCCACCGACTGCTTCCCATGCCGGGCGCAGCGGCTCGACGGCGCGCATAAGTTCGCCCATGGCGGCGGTTCCGGCGCCGCTGAGGCCATCCCAGACGCCACCGAGGAAGGCCTTGATCGGCTCCCAGTACTTGCGCACCAGCAGTGCACCGGCGGTGATGGCGGCGACCGCGATGGCGATGGGACCACCACCGATGGCACCCACGGCGGTCGCGACCACGCGGAAGCCCGATGCCAGGCGCATGGCGGTGGGGCCGAACTGCCCCATCTGCGCAAGCAGGCTGCCGCCGCGGAACAGCTCGAAGGCCTTCTGCACCGCCAGGATCGGGCCCTGCAGGAATGTCCAGGCGTAGCGCACGCCGAGCACAGCGGTACGCATGCCCATCAGGCCGACCACAACCTGGGTGGTATTGGCGATCAGCTTCGGGTTTTCCTGCACGAACGACGCAACGCCGTTCAGCAGTTCGGTCAGCTTCACTGCCGCTTCGCCAACGGCTGGCAGCAGTGCGGCACCGAAGGCCTTGGACAGGTTGTCCACGGCGATCTTCGCGCCTTCGATCTTCTCCGGGTCGGTCTGCAGTTTGGCCGCAAAGCCACTGTCGGTGGTGCCTGCTGACGTGTTCAGTGCCTTGTCGCGGATGCGGATGTACTCATCCCAGTCCTGGATCATCGGGCGTACGAAGTTCTGCGCCTGTGCATCGCCGAACAGCTTGCCGATCTTCGTCTGGTCACCGGCGGTGGCCTGGATGATCGCCTGCATGGCGGCGTCGAACGGATTGCCGCCGCTGCTCTGTGCTTCGCTGATGATCCTGCGCAGATCCAGCTTGAAGCCCTTCTTGGCACGGGCTTGCAGGTCGGGCGAGAGGATGCTGGCCATGAAGCGCTGCATGTTGCCGGCCGCCTCGTCCGCGCCGCCGGCCCCTTGCCGCGCGACATCCAGGGCAGCGCCCATGGTGGCCGCGGCCGCATTGCCGTGCATCTGCAGCGACTGGAATGCGCTGCCGAGCACCGGGAGTGCACCGGCCATGTCCTTCAGGCCCAGGCCGCCGTTTTTGCCTGCCACGACCAGCACATCCAGTGCCGACTGCAGGCCGGCCGGGTTGATCTTCAATGCCTGCTGCAGGCCCGACGCCGCCAACGTGACGTCGTCGATGCTCTCGCCGGTAGCGGTGGTGGTGCGGCCGATCGCGCCCAGGCTGGACTGCGCGGTCTGCGCATCCAGGCCTGCAGCGACCAGCCGGCCGACCGCACGCTGCAGTTCGCCCGCGCCCTGGTGAGTGCGGCCGGACTCGGCAAGGATGGTCTGGCCCAGTGCCGCGACCTGCGCGCGGGTCAGGTTGGCGGCGTTGCCGATGGCCTGGTTCTCGCGCGCGAAGCTGGCGGCGTTCTCCACCGGTTTTGCCAGCGTGGTGATGGCGCTGCCGAGCATGCCGCGTGCAGCGCCGAACGCCGAACCCAGCTTCTCGCGCTTCTCCAGATTCGCGGTGCGCTTGTCTTCGATCCGCTGCAACGCTTCCTGTGAAGCACGCAGTGCATCGGCTTCGGAGCGCATGCGGGTGAACGCGTTGCTCTGCCTGCCCATCACGCTCAGCTTGCGCTCGAGCTTGTCAGCTTCATCGCCGAGGCGTTTCAGGCCATCGTTGCTGAAGGACAGTGCGTCCTGCAACGACCGGGAAACCGAGCCGCCGATCGTGATCGTTGTCGTTTGAACGTTACTCGCCATGTACCGGCAATCCCTGTATCCACCAGATGAACTTCGACACCCGCAGCGTCATGATCTCGCGCAGGCCCCAGCCGGTGTGGCCGGCCAAGGCGAGCGCTCCCTGCCTGATCTGCGGCAGGGTCAGGTGGTAAAAAGCGCGACGCCGGCCTGCAGGCGGGCGTAGTCGCGCAGCGGCATCTTGCGCACGTCATCCGGTGCGATCTCGCACAGGTTGGCGATCATGCGCACTTCGCGCTGGGCGTCAGTACCCTTGTCGTCCTGGTAGCGCTCCATGTCTTCCACGGTCGGTTCGCGCATGCGCAGCACGGCGGTGTCCACGCCGTTGACCTGGCGCGGGCGGGAGAGGATGATTTCGGCATAGCCGTCGCGTTCGATGACGGTGTCGGCGCTGGGCTTGGTCTTGCTGGACATGGATGTGTTCCCGGATGTCGATGGAGATGCGGTGGATCCGGGGGCGCTGTGCGCCCCCGTGTACGTCGAGGCGGTGGCGAGGATCAGATGCCCAGGGCGCCGCGGATGCCGGCGAGTGCGTCCACGCCGCCCTGGCGGGCGATCATGTTGGTCACGTCGATCTCCTGCACGACCTGCACGCCATGGGTCAGCTTGTAGTAGCTCAGCGCCAGGGAGACCTTGACCGTGCCCTTTTCGCCGACCTTGGTCTCGCCGCGGTCGAGGGTCTTCACCTTGCCGCGCATGTTGTGCACGACCGAAGTGACCGAGCCATCGTCGGCTTCCAGCGCCTCGCGGGCGGTGAAGCCGTACTCCTTGCTCTCGATGACGTGGAACTTGGACATGATCTCCGCGTCATCGGAGGCGAAGGTGACCTCGGCGGTCAGCTTGTCGTGGCCCAGCACGATCTCCGTCGGGGCAAGCATGCCGCCGGCCTGGAAGTCCTCGGTCTTCAGCGACAGCTTGGGGGCGGTGAAGGACATCACGCTGCCGGCAAAACCCTTGCCGTCGACGTAGAAGTTGAAGTTCTTGCGGATCTTGCGCGCCATGCTTAGAAGATCTCCGAGACGTAGTTGTTGTTCATGTGCATGCGGAAGGTCAGCTGCTCACCCGGGTAGGTCGGGGTGAAGTCGAAGTCCCAGTAGAAGCGGCCCTGGGCTACGCTGTCCGCTGCGTTCAGTTCGGGGTCGATCCAGCAGTTGCCGCCGAGGATCGCGCCCTGCGTCTTCAGGCCGCGCAGGAAGGCATTGACGCCCTCGCGCACGTCATCGACGTAGGTCTTGCTGATGCCGCGGTCGACGGCCCACAGATGGGCAGCCTCCAGGCTGTCGGCGATGATGTCGGCGGTGCGCACCACGCACAGGAACTGCCACTTCGGATCGATGCTGGCGGTGCGGTTGCCCCACAGGCGGAAGCCACCTTCGCGGATGATCGTCGCCACGTTGGCCTGGTTCAGCAGGTTCGCGCGGCTGGTCGCATCGGACAGGCCGAAATCGATCGCACGCGCAGTGCCGACGATGCCGTACAGCTCCTGGTTGGACGGCGACGCCCACCAGCCGCGTTCGTTGTCGCTTCGGGCGATGGCGCCGGCCACGGCACCGGAGGCATAGCGGCTGACGATCGCTTCACCCTGCTGCACCAGCACGGCCGGGTCGACCACGTAGACACGCTTGGAACCGGTCAGTGCGGTGGTGGTCTTGGCTGCATCGTCGTTGCTGTTCGGGCCATCCTTGATGATGATCGCGCGCAGCTTGTCGGCGATGCCGAGCAGTTCGGCCACGACCGGGTTGGCCAGCACGGTATCCGGGCTGGCCGGGTCGGCGGGATGCACATGGGTGAAGCCCGGTGCCACCAGGATGCGCGGCTTCACACCGACGATGGACTTGGCGGCGAGCAGTGCGTGCACGCCAGAGTAAGCGCCGGTCTGTGCGTTCACGCCGCCCAGGACATTGGCCAGGGTGGCACTGTCGGAGGCGCCGCTCTCGACACGGATCACGACCACGACGGCCGACGACTGGTCGAAGATCGCGTCCAGTGCGCCTGGCAGGGTGCCGGCTTCGGTGCCGGCCTTGGCCGACAGCTTGGCCGCCTGCGACGGCGAGGTCACCAGGACGGGAGTGTTGATGGGGAATGCATCGGCGTCAGCCAGCGGTGCGGTGCCGACGATGCCGATCACGCTGGTGGAGGCGACGGCGATCGAGCGGGCACCGGTGTCGATGTTGACGACCTGTACGCCATGGAGAAATTCGGTCATTCGGAGAGGTTCCTCGGTGTGGTGGTGTGCCTGCAGATGCAGGCGACGTGTATATCTTCGGGAAAGGCGGCGGCGGCGATAATTGCAGCCGTGGCCCGGTGATCGATCAGACCCAGCCGGAGGCGCTGACGCTTGCGCTGAAGCTGGAGACCTGCGGGTTGCCGCCGGCACGACGCAGGTGGACGTTGATGCTGGTGGAGGCGCTTTCAAAACTGGTGGACCTGGCGGGCACGCTGATGGAGACGCCTGCAGATTGCGAAGATGCCAGCGAGGCGAACGACGGTGCGCTGTTGCTGAAGTACGCGGCTCCCTGGTTGCTTACGCTGAACTGCACGTCGTACTCGGAGGCGCTGGCGCCTGCCGGAAGCCAACGACCGGAGGCAACGACCGTGTTGCTGTTGTTGCCACCGCCGGTGACACTTCGACGGATGCTGTAGTTGCCATCGGACAGCATGTCGATCGAGACCGATGCCGATGCCGAGCCGGTCGAGTTGGTCTTGGCACCGTTGCTTGCCGAATAGCCCTGGCCATGGAACGGCAGGCGATAGCTGGCGCTGCCACGCGCAGCCCACAGGTTGGATACGTCCATGCCGCCAACGCGATAGCCGACGTCACCGCGTTTGCTGCCGTACTGGATGTGGGCGTAGCGGCGGCTGAGGTCGGTGCCGCCTACACGCAGGCCGCAATCCTGCGCGACGGGGCCCTCCACGTAGGGATCGAACAGGTCGTCGAAGTCGACGCCTGCCGAGCGGTATCCGCTGGCCATGTCAGCGCTCCGCCTTCAGCGCGCGCACTTCGGCGGCCAGTTCCTGGATGGCTTTGGCCATGACCGGAAGCAGCTGGTCGAGCTTGATCGAGGCAACGCGTTCGCCGTTGAACTCGACGCCTTCCAGGTTGACGGCTTCGGGCACCAGCTCCGCGAGCTGCTCGGCGACGAAGAACAGGCGGCGACGGCCGTCGCTGTTGTACTCCGGTTTGTAATGGCCCGTAGCCAGTTCCATGCGCTCGACGGCGGCCAGGCCGTAGGGCACGGGGCCATCGATATCCTTCAGTTTGCGCGAGGAGCCGAAGTCAAAACCGCCACCTGCGGTACAACTGCCCTTGATCGTGGCGTTGCCCCAGGTCTTGTTGATCTGGAACAGCCACTGGTTGAGACCTTCCTGCCACCATCCGATGTTGCCGGATGACTGATTGACTACCAGTCGAATCGTCTCTGTGCCTGGCCACTCGTATCGAATCTGGTTGTCGATGCCTTGAAGAATCAATCCGCCGGGAAGTTCCAGGAACGAGTCATCGCGCAAGCGCATCGTCCGCCGATGGTTCGTGCCCTGGCTGGAGTAGAAGACATGACCGCCAGTACCGCCGCCTTTGAAGTTGTAGTACTCCGAACAGCCGTAGCCGTTCTCACCGCCGTTCTGGTTCCAGGCTATGCGAGCGCCATCAGCGTTGTGCGGGATATGCAGGCTGGTCGGGCGGAACTCGCCAGAGCCGTTCATGGCCGCGCAGATAGCGCCGGTCTTGTTGGCCCATGTGAACGCATCAGCCCGCATACGCATGTGTGCGTCTGGGTTCTGCGAACTGTTCAGGCGCGCATCCATGTAGACCACATCCGGGCCCGTGCCGATCCAACCGTTGGCATTGCTGCCATTCTTCAACCACAGTTCGGTAGTCGTCAGAGAGCCGGACATCACGTCGCCGGCCTTGTTTACCTTCGCCGCGGGATCGAAGTTGCCGCTGGTCCAGATCGAGCCCCCAGCATTCAACGTGGCGGTGTAACCACCCGCCGAATTGGCGAAGGTGAAGTTCGGGCCGTTCTTGAACAGGTACGAACTGGTGTCGCCCAGGACCAACACGCCATCATTGGCGACACCAGCCCAGCCATACGAGCGCAGCGAGTTTCCGTTCACTGCGACGTGGCCGGTAAACGTGCCTCCGGTCTTGTCCATTTTGGTGTCGGGCGCAAAGTTGCCGGCATGCCACATCGCCGAGCCATTCCAGCGAGGCGCGTCGTTGTGCTTGATGGTCAATTCAGCGTTGGCAGTGCGGTCGGTGTTGTAGACGCGCCAGATGCCGGTGTTGGCCCATCCACCGATAAACGATTGTTCCGCGCCCGCTGAGCCGAAGCCTATCAGGGGCGCGCTACCACCCACGAACTGTTGGTCGGTGAAACTGTTGGTTCCCTTGACCGCCTTCGCATCCAACACCCCCTGCAGCCCGGTCACATCTGCGATGACATGCTTGTGGCCGACCGTAGCGAAGTCACCCGCCAGGGCGAACGCGGATGCGTGCTTGCCGTCCAGGGTATCGGCATCCAGGCCATTGCCATGACCGGTGTCCTTCAGCGCGGCCCCCTTCAGCTCCAACGCGGTGCGTGCGGCGGCCGTGGTTGCGGCAGACAGCAGGGTCCTGGCCAGTGCCGTCGGTGCGGCCGCGCCAAAGCGCTTGTCGGTGAATGCACGCACGCCGCGCGGGGTCACCGCGCGCTGGGTGTCGGCCGCGTCTTCCGCCTCGGTGTTGGTGGCCAGCTCGACCACGCCCAGCACCTCGGTGGTGGCCGGCGGGTAGATGAATTCGGCGTTGCCGAACTGGATCTGGGTGATGTCCACGTCGGTGAAGCGTGCATCCGTGGCCAGCAACAGCATCGAGGCCGCCGTCTTTTCCATGATCGGATCGGTCTGGCCGTAAGTGGCGAACAGCGTGCCATCGGCCAGGTACAGGCCGAAGCCGCGCAGCGAATAGGCGGTCGTGCTGTCGTCGCGGATGGTCACGTGCAGCGTGTCATCGCCCACGGCCTGGCCACCGAAGGTGGCGACCCGCTTGATCTCGCCTGGCAGCGCGGTCAGGCCGGCCGAAGGGGTGAACGCAGTGGACGTCAGTCCGATCTGGGTAACCAGAACGGCATTGGTGCCGGTGTTCGGCGGATTGACCAGCTTGGCGAAGCCGGCGTCGGTGATTTTCAAGCGCATGCGGGGTTTACTCTCCGATCAGTTGGATGCGGCGGAAGGCCGTGGCGTGTGCGGCTGCAAGCGCGCCGATTGCTGCGTCGGCCTGCATGCCCTGGGTGAAGGTGAAGTGCGAGCGCACCGGCTTGGTGCGGGTGATCTCGCCGATGACGTCCTCGACGAACATCGCGGTGGCTGGGGTGCCGACCTGGTTGGCAATGGTCATCACCGCTTCGAAGGTGTGCGGCGGTCCCTTCGGCTGCAGCTGCCACCATTCGCGGATCAGTACCGAACCCCCAAATGCAGCGACCACGTCGCGCACGCTGCCGGCCGTGCCCTTGCGCCGCTGGATGGCGATCGCTGCGCGTACCCGCGCGCGTTTCACCGGTTCGGGCCAGTAGGCCTTCCATTCGTCCACCGAGAGCGCCCATGCCAGCCAAGGCAGCAACGCGGCCGGACAGCGATCGGCATCCCACAGGGCGGTGATGTCCACCGGCAGCGGGCGGGCAACGATCACCCGCGACAGTGCGCGCTCGGCATGGGTGGCATTGGGCGGCAGCAGGTTGGCTGACGACGGCACCCGGACCTGTGCGTCGGCGTCGATGGTCACACCGGGCACAGGCGCGGCTGCGAGGGTGACCACGCTGCCGATGATGGACACATCGTTCAGGCGTCGGCGTCCCTGCGGATCCGTGCGATACACGGCCTGCACCGTTGCCAGCACGCCGCCGGGATGGCGGAACACCTGGTTCTTCCCATCAATCGCGCCACGCAGGCGCGCATTGACCAGGCGCATGGTGGCCTCACTCATCGTTGCCACCGTGGGCCAGCGTCACGGCGGTGCAGTACGTGGCCTGGGTGCGGTCCACCACCACGTCCGCGGCGGGGCTGTCGATCACCACGCGCTGTACGCCTTCGGCATGCAATGCAGCGAACAACCCGGAACGGGTCACGTCGCGGCCGAGGCGATGCGATTCGACGATGTAGCGGTCCAGACGCATGCGCGCTTCGGCCAGCACAACCTGCGAGTCGGGGCCAGCGAAGGTGTACAGCATGGCGGTGACGGCGTAGTTGATGATGCTCGCCGGTTTCACCAGCACGTGATCGGTCAACGGGCGCACATCATCCGCGCTCAGCTTCGCCTCGACCGCATCGAGCAGGGCCTGGCTGGCGGTGCCATCGGCTTCACGCGACAGCACCGACACCACCACTTCGCCAGGCGTGCTGCTGGTGGCACTGGCGTCCAGCACGCGCGGATCCGCGCTCAGCGCATGGAAGACGTAGGCGCCTTCGGGGCCGGCGACGCTGAAGCCCTCCGGCCCCAGCTGGATGCGGCGACGGAAGTCGTCGTCGTTTTCATAGCGGGGAAGGATGCCCTCCTGCGGCTTGCCCGGATCGAGTACCAGGCGTGCAATGCCGAAGATCGCCGCCAGCTGATCCAGGTCGCTGCCCATCGCATAGGCGAGCATCACACCGCGCGCGGCATCGTTGACGCGCTGTCGGTCGAGCAGGCGCAGGTAGGTGCAGACTTCAAGGATCTTGAAGGCGGGATCCGACGGCAGCAGCGCGTCGAACGTGGGGTCCAGCGCCTGCAATGCAGTCAGCGACTCATCGAACATGGCTTCGAAATCGAGCACTTCGATGACCGCCGGGGCCGGCAGCTGGGAGAGATTGACACTGGTGAACGAGCCGGATGCCACGGTTAGCGAACCTCGATTCCTTCGATGGTGATGGCCTCGCCGTCCGGAAGGTGGATCCCGGTTACTGCCAGGATCATCACGCCGGGGGCGGGGAGGGAAACGTCGACGTTCTCGACGTGAAGCCGCGGTTCCCATCGTGCGAGTGCGTCGACGGTGGCCGCGATCAGGTCCATGCGCAGCGAGCGGTTGGTTGGCGCATCGATCAGTTCGAAGATGCGCGAGCCGTACTCGCGACGCAGGACCCGGGAGCCAAGGGGCGTGGTGAGAACGTCACGCACGGACTGGTGCAGATGGGCCAGCCCATCCAGTGATTTGCCGGTGTTGGCGTCGATTCCTCGCATGTCTCTATCGTCGTGGAGTACGGGTTTTCAGGGCATTGCAGCGATGGCCCATCACGGCTGTGCCGGCGTGGTCGGAGCGGTCGGGCCCTGGGCGGTGTGTTTGTGTGACTTCAGGCTGATGGCACCGGCCTTGACGTCTGCCGACGTACTGATGTCCTTGCCCGCGGTGATCGCACCCGCGACGTCCAGATCACCGGTGGCCTTGATCGCCGGCGTGTCGAGCAGTACCGATTCACTGGCATGCACTTCTGCATTGGCGCAGTTGACGATGACCTTGCCGGTGCCGACGCTGATGGTCAGCGTGGTGGTTTGGCGGTCGTACTCGACGAGGCTGCCGTCGGCGTACTGCGTGCGCTGCAGCAGGCGTGCATCGGCCGGTGCGGGAAAGCGATCCTGGTACAGGCTGCCGAGCACCAACGCCTGGCCTGGGTCGCCATATGGGCACGCCAGCACCACCTGTTCGCCGGGCTCCGGTGCGCACCAGCTGCGCATGCCCGGTCCAGCACGGCGTTCCAGCCAGGGAATCCAGTCGGTGAGCATGCCGTCGGCATCGACGCGCACGCGGCTGCCGGCTTCATCGAGCTCGCGCACGACGCCGATCATCAACAGGTTGCCGATCAACCGGGCATGTTCAGCGCTCATGGTGCGTCCTCCGCGAGCGGTTGGTAGTGCGACTCATGGGCCCGACCGATCTCCGGTGCGAAGCTGTAGGACGCCTGCGGTACCACGCCATCGGCGTCCTCCCAGGCATTGCAGCCCAGCGCGATGGGCACTGACCATTCGACGATCCACGTGCGCAGATCGGGTTGTGCCGCCGCGGCATCCTCGGGCAGTGCGGCGATCACCTCGATCGCGCCGCTGGGCGCACCGGGAAAGCGGCCGAGCTGATGCAGCCAGGTAGCCAGGGTTACGGCGGCCCTGCGCAGCTGCAGTGCAGAGCCGGCTGCCGCGGACTGCATGGAGATGCGTGCTTCAAAGCGCAGCAATGCCTGCAGTTGGCCGCTGCCATTATCGCTGTCCTTGCCACGGTCACAGCGGGTCATCGCCAACAGGCACGCGGGTGTGGCCAGGCTGCCGCTGTTGGCGTCGCGATAGAACTGGACGGTGGCGAAGTCGGCGAAGCGTGCCCGGATCACTGCTTCAATGGCAGCGTGCAGCGCATCGAGGGTGGAGGAGGGAGTGTCGGTTGCCATGTCAGCTCATGCGATGAATGGAGGGAAGAACGCGGCTGGCCGCGGCACGCGCTTTCTGCGTGCAGTGTTGCCATTGGCAGGGGCGCGGGGCATTGCACGCGTGGCCGTGACTGGCTCGATCAGGGCCGGTGCGGTCCGTGAGCGCTGGCATTGCCATCGGGGATGCAGCCCGCAGGCATCCGTGGTGGTGCACCATTGACGGTGAAACCTTGCTGGCTGCCGAGGCTGCACAGCAGCGCGCGCATCTGGTCGGCCAGTTCGTGGTACTGGCGCGCCACGGCAACGTGGTTGCGCAGCAGCGCATCGTCATCGGCGGCCTGCAGATCGGGCAGTTCCTGCGGCGCGCGCAGTTGTGCCGGTGCAATACTGATATCAGGGATGACGAGGGCGGCCGGCATTGGCTTCGCGCCAGATGCGCACGAACTCAGCATCAGCATCGCCGCGGTCGCGGCCAGGAGTCTTGGCATGGGTGTCGATGTCCTGTTGCAGTGTGTTGAACTGGCGGGTGCGCGCGGACTGCGTGGCCAGGCGCTGTGATTCGGCCTGTGCACCGGCCTGCGTGTTGGTGTGGTCCTGCTGGCGCGCGACCAGCGCGGTGTCGGCACGTGTGGTCTGCTGCGCGACCTGTGCACTGGCGGCTGTGAGATCCGCGCTGCGGTCACGCAGCTCCCAGCCCAGCCAGGTGCAACAGACATGGCTGGCAACCAGGCCCAGCAGCACGATGCGCAGCCTCAGCGGTATCGGCATCACTGCAGGTGCCCCCCAGCAGCGCGATAGGCGGCGCGCAGCGTTTCCAGCGCCTGTTCTTTCTGCCCGTAACCGGCGCCCGGCAGCGATGCCCAGATGCGGCGGGCGGCAGCTACTGCGGCATCGAAGCGGCCCAGGCGGATCAGGTCGTAGGCACCGCATTGTTTGAGCAGCGCTACTGCCGCGCGATCCTGCGAGACCGGGCCGAAGTCCGGCAGGTCCAGGCGTGCACGCAGGTTGTCCCAGGTGCTGCGCAGGAACTGGTAGCGGCCGGCGGCGCTGGACTTGATGCCGTAGCGCGGTAGCGACACCAGTACGCGCGGATGGTCGCGGGAATCGTTGAAACGCTGGCCGCCGACGATCACGTCGTAGCCGCGATTGCGGGAGCGCTGGCCGGGAATATCGGTGCCTTCGGATACGGCCAGCATGTCCAGGAACGCGGCCACGTTGGCGCCACCGAGGGCGCTGGCTGCGGCGGCGGTCATGCAGTCGCTCCCGAACGCTTGCGCACCAGGTCCAGCAGCGCATCGATCTGCACGCTCTGCTGGGCGATCTGCGCGCGCAGGGCGCTGACTTCACCGCGAAGCTGGCCAATCTCCTGGGCCATGGCCTCGCGTTCGTGCATCAGTCCATCGGCGCGTGTGCGTTCGGCGGCCAGCTGTTCCTGCAGGGTGCGCAGGGTGTTGCTGGTGGCTTCATCGGCGGTGCGGTCGACCTTGGCCGACGACAGCCATTGCCGCAGCCACAACGACACTGCGATCAGTACCCCGGAGGTGCCGCCCAGGTATTTGGCCCAGTCCGGCACACCGGCCAGCAGGTCGCTCTCGTTCATGCGCGTGCGTACCCCTTCAGCAGGGCCGGATGGACGGCAGGGGGCGGCGCAGCGCGGGCACCGCGGAGGGCGCGCTTGATGGTGGTCTGCGATACACCGAATTCCTGCGCGACGTGCTCGCGGGGCATGCCGCTGGCCACCGCGCGTGCGATCTGCTCGCGACGCTCATGCGCGCTGGCGGCGAAGCAGGACGCCAGGAACAGCAGTTCACCGCCGAAGTGGGCGACCAGGCGCTGGGCCATCTCCAGGCCAAGAATGTCGATCAGTCGATGCTGATCGGGCAGGGTGGAGGGGACGTAGACGATGACTCGGTGGCGTCCGGTGGTGTTGGAGGTGGTCGGCGGCCATGCACGCACCAGCGTGAGGGCTGCGGGTTCGCCGATGACCTCGGCAAGGGTCTGGATGCTGTCGGGCAGGGCGTTCATGGCGGGGTTGGTCAGTGGCATTGGTATCCACTGTTGCCATCCCGCCGATCACGTCAACACCTTTCATCTACTTTAGAAGCTGGCGACTGAAGGCGTTCAGATGCGTGCGCGAGGATCGCCGAGGACCTGCATGCGCAGGTTTGCGAGTCGCCATGCTTTGCCGTCCAGCCTTGCCTGCCCTTTTTGCTGGTTCTGTAGTACTCCTTGTCCTCATGTGCTGAAAACAGACGCAGGACAAGGGAAGGTGGCAGGTACAGGGTGAGGACGGCCACAGGGTAGGTCCTCGTGCCGGGCGCGCCGGGCCCTGAAACGAAAAAGCCCCGGACGATGCCGGGGCTTCAGGACTGCAGGTGGCGCTGGGTCAAAGGTCGAACACCAGGTTGCCGCCGGTCTTGCGCGGGATATGGCCGGCATCTCGCAGCCAGCGGGCTGCATTGACCTGGTCCATGCGCTTGACCGGGAAACGGTTGGCGAACATCAGGAAGCGTGCCACGGTGATCGACTCGCCCTTGCCCTTGAGCGCGGCCAGCGTCTCGATGAACCACGGCGCGGGCGGCTGCTGGTTGCCGGGGCGGGCGGCGGTACGCGCCTGTTTGGCGGCAGCGGCCTCGGGCTGGGCGCCGGCCAGCGAGCACAGCGAAATGAAGATCGCATCCAGACTCACGATGTCCTTGCCACCCTTGGGCTGCGACTTGAACAACGCGATGGCCTTCTGGCGTGTCGACGTGAACTGTTCGACCTCCATGACATTTCCTCTCTGCGAAAGCGGTTGGGGATGCAGGGTGACGGCAGGTGCCGTCATTGATGGGGGACGACCTTACATCATTTTCGCCGATGATGCGCCGCAACCTGCGTTCTGGATGAAGTACGGACCGGTCATGTCCGGCGGACGGGGGCGGTTCCGGCAGGATGTTCAGACCACGCCACGGCCCATCAGCCGGTCCAGTGCCGTGCGCACCAGATCGGCCGCGCTGCGGTCGTTGTGCAGCTCGATATCGATCAGCGCGGCGGGCAGCGGCTGACCGCCGGCATGCAGGTCCACGCTGTCGTGGCCGGGGCGGGTGATGCGGATGACAACGCCGCCCTGGCGACGGATGGCGCGTGCCTCGTCATCGAAATGGACATCGGGAACCAGGCCACCTGTGGGCAGGCGTGAGAACAGTGAGCGTACCCACAGCTCCGGATGAACGTGTTCGCGGCCCCTTTCGGCGCCGGTGCTTTGCCGTAGCCGGGAAGCGAATGTGTCACAGGGCAGTGCCAGCGCAGAGGCCAGCCCGTTGGCGAGGGTGTCCTTGCCAACGCCCTTGCCACCGGCGATGCCGATGTAGAGCGGTGGCCGCGTCAACGGGACCGAGTGCAGCGGCACGCTGGTAAAGGCGGAGCCGCAGCGGAATGCGGCCAGTGTGTCGGCGATCATGCGCTGGCTGCTGTCGAGCGAGGCGGGGATCATGCGGTGTCTACTCCTGGGGGAATGCACAGGTGCGGCGGCAGTCAGCAATCGCTGCCGGTGCTGCTGCGGGCGCGCAGGATGCGCTGGGTGATGCGGCCACCGCGTGCTGCGGCGGCGATCGGGTCGAAGCACAGCATCGCCGTGGACGTGCGGCGGCCGGCGGCGAGGTGGTCGCGGATGGTCCGTTGCGACAGAACCGGTACGCGTTGATGGATCTGCTGCACGGTCAACTGTTCGCCTTCAAAGGCGTGCAGGCGGGCGCGAGGCATGGCTGGGCTCCTGGAAGGTGGCGTGGCCGTTGCCGGTATCTTGCCTTTGCCTACCTTTCAAGTCAACACCTTTCATCCACTTGCATCCAGTCTTCGGCGCGCGGGGCTGTTGCGTCCCATATCCGCAGCGCGGCCGCTGCCAGCCGATCGCGCTCGGCATGGCCGCGTGCCACCTGCACGCGCTGGAGGTACTGCCGGCGATGTCGGCGCGGACCGATCCTGATCCTGCGTCCGCGCGCATCGATGCAGTGGTAGCCGTCCAGCCCCAGCAAGTGCCGTGCCTCGCAGTCCAAACGCCACTCGACGCTGCCGCTGCAGACATCATGTTCGTCGTGGGTTCGCGGCATCAGAACGGTCCGGCGGCGTGCTCGGCGATGCTGCGGCTGCGCGGTGGCATCAGCCACACCTTCGCCCGTTCCTTGCCGATCAGCCTGGTGCGCACGCCATGGCGCTTGACCACGTAGGCTGCTGCCTCGTTGACGTCTCGGCGGTTGGGCTTGTCGATGCCCACTGCAATGGCGATCTCGGTAGCACGATAGGGCGTGCTCCGGAGCTCGGCGGGCAATGACCAGTCGAAGTGACGGTCGATCAGCTCGGCAATCGGCGAGATCGGTTCGTGTTCGCTGTTGGTGGCGTTCAACGCGTCCAGCTCATCGCTGGCCAGATGCCAGGTTTCGCCGCTGCAATAGAGCGCATGGGCCTCGGCCCAGACCTGCTGCATGTTGATCCGTGCCGGTTCGCCCAGCGCTACCGCGTGCACGGTCCACCAGCGTGTATTGCCGGTGGCATCGCGCAGGAAGCGTTCGTCGTTGACACTGGCAAACAGGATCGTGCGCCGCGCGTAGCGTGATTCGGTGCGCGCATAGGGGCGCCGGATCTCATCATGGCTGCGGGAGATGAACGATTTCAACGCGGCGATATCGGTGCGGCGGAACGTGGCATCGACCTCGCCCAGCTCGACGATCCACTTGGAGATGACCTGCTTGACGCTGTCCTTGTTGGCGGGATCGAGCACCACGCCATCGGCGATCAGCTGCAGCTCGGCCGGCGCCAGCTGCCGCGCCCAGCGCGTCTTGCCCAGGTTCTGCTTCGACACGAAGGTCAGTACGCCGCGGGCGACCACGCCATCAGGCTCGAATGCGGCGGCGACGCCGGAGATCAACCAGCGTCGCATCAGGATCTCCTTCAGCACGCGGCCGTCGGCCATGCGTGTGGGCTGGGCTTCCTGCACCGTATCGAAGAACGCCTGCAGGCGTGATTGCCCATCCCACGGCCGTGAGGTTATCCAGCTGGCGACCGGGTTGTACGGATTGGCTTCGGCCACCTGGCACAGGTTGGTCTCGAAGCTGGCGACGGCCATGCCGGCACGGTGCATGCAGTCCATCACTTCGCCGGCGGCCACCTCCTTGGCGTTATCCACCGTGGTCTGCAGGCCGGGAACGAGGATTTCCAGATCCTTGCGGATGACGTTGTAGCGCACGGTCACGCCGGTGCGGCGGCACAGCTCGGCCAGGTTGCGTGCGGTCGGCAACGGCCGGCCACGTGCGCTGCAGTCGGGGAACGGGGTGAAGGTGTCGAAGGCGCAGAGGTTGCCAGGCACCAGATAGCGCGCGGCGGCCGTTGCCGGTGCGTCATCCTCTGTGGCGGCTTCATCCCCGGTGGCGGCAGCGGCGGGCATCAACTGCGCACGCAGAACTTCCAATCCTTCGCGCAGATGCAGGTCGTTGAAGTCGGTGGGGCGGTCATTCTCGTCGTGCAGAACGGCGAACTCGGGCCATACCACGCGTGCGTCGATGTCCGCAGCGGCATGCGTCGCCTGGGTGACGCCGGGATTGTCCAGCGGCTGCCGGGTCCATTGGTCGTTGTCGGCACAGATCACGAAGCTTGCCTCGGGCATGGCGGTTCGCCATGCACGGGCGACCGAGGCCAGGTTGCCGGCGTCCCAGGCCACCACCACGCACCAGCCGGTCGCCTGATGGATGGATTCCGCCGTGGCATAGCCCTCGGCGATGGCGATGGGCTGGCTGGACAGCGGCTTGCCGAGCACATGGAAGCAGCCCTGTTTGCGGCCGCCAGCCAGGAAGTCCTTGTCGCGACCAAGCGCCAGATCCATGCGTGGAAAGATCGCCTGTAGCGAGACGATGCGGCCTGTGGCATTCATCACCGGCACCAGCAGTGTGTTGTCGATGTGCCGAAACACCAGGCCATCGCCGTTGCGCACCGGCCACGCCGCCACGCGCAGCCCGTGCGGCTGGATGCCCTTGCGCACAAGATACGGATGGCTGGCATCGGCAGGCACGGCACGGTTCCACAGGACATTGGCCGCCTTGGCTGCCACGTCCTCGCGCTCGCGCTGCAGTCTTTCCCGGTCGGCGCGGGCCGTTTCCTGGCGCTGCCGGATCGCACGCTGCTCGGCGGCGGTCAACGAGGTTGGCGATTTCGCGCACCACCCATGGCGCAGGCCGGTACGCCAGCTGCCGAACTCGCCGGCCGGCACGTCGTCGCCGAACAGCACGGCCCAGCCATTGCGGGTGCCGCGCCGATCCCCCTCGACGTGGAAGCGCACCAGCGTGCCGTCCGCATTGAGTGCATCGCGGCCACGCGCATCAGGCACGATGCCGTGTGCGTGCATGGCCTGCAGGAATGCCGGAACGATGTCCTGCACTGGGTGCGGTGTCTGCATTCGGCGGGGCCCCCTTGAAGCATGGTTCGGTTCACCGCGGCCGGTTGCGGCCATGGTGCTGTCTGCTGCCCGCAGTACGCGGGACATACGGCGGCGGACCGACGCAACGTGGTCAGCGGGTGATGGAAGGTGGTGACGCCGCCATGGTGTCGGAATGAACTTGCTTTTGCAACACCTTTTAACACCTTGCATCCCTGGCTTTGCAGCGCGTGTTTGTCCGCGAGGGATCTGCGATGTCAGTCGCAGATCGCGGTCATTGCGACGATGCGTCGCAGCCGGCGAGAACGCATTTTCCGATGATGTCGGTGCCGTTCGACACGGCCTTCGCTCTCTCTCATTGCCCGGCCCGGGCGCCATGCACAAGGAGTCCGCATGCCTGAAAACGAACCCGATGAAATACGCCTGTCCGACGCCGCGCTCATGCCGCGCATGATCGTCGCGACGTTCTCAATCGGTGCGACCACCTCCCGATAAAATACGACTGGCATGACGGACACCATCGACGAAGCGCAGGAACTGGAAGCGCGCCACCTGCAACGCGCCTTGGCCCAGCACGCAGTGCGGGCCAGCAACGTTGCCCCTCTCACAGCCATTGGGGAGTGCCACAACCCGGACTGCAGCGAAGACTTCGAAAACGATCCGGCCAGACTGTTCTGTGGGCCTGCCTGCGCCGAGCGCTTCGAAGCCATCCATCAACACCGCAACGCATAGGAACAGGGGACATGTCTCTGAACAGCAACGACGCTGGCTTCACCGAACGCATCGCCGGAGTATCGGCCGAGCTCGCCGTATTGATGAGCCTGGTGGAGCACCATATCCATCTGCAGTTGGCCGACCTGGCTGACTCCGGGGATGTGGATGCACAGGAGCGATTCGCGGTAGCCGATCCGGAGCGCTGGTTGGAGAACGCCCGCAACAGCCTGCAGGCGGGCGTCATGTTCCTGGAACGTGCTGTGCAGCAACCGGCGCGGTTCTAGCGTTGCCGCCAAGGGACGGAAGGGGTCAGTCACACCAAGCGCCCGTCCGTCCCTTTCCGGCGATATCGGCGCATGGCGTGGATCTACACGAGGAGAGCCCTGCGTCACGATGTCGCAGGGTCGAAATGGAAACCCTGAGCGTGGTCCAAGGTTGGCCTCACCCTCGTAGAATGGCCGAGTGCGTCGCTCTGTTCTCCACCGCCGGTTCCAGACCCTGGCATGGCTTGCCATGCTGTTGATGCTGCTTGCCCCACTGGTGAGCCGCTGGCTGGCGCATGCGCACGTTGCTGTTGCTGCACCGGTGGCGGTCATGGATCACACCCTGCACGCGCAGCACGCGATGGAAGGGCACCACGACCACCACGCGATGGCAATGCAGCATGGCGAAGCGGCACCGAAGCCGCTGGCCGATCCACATGCCGACCACGAGATGGGCGTGGACTGCGACTACTGCCTGATTTCCGCACGGCTGATCACCCTGCTGGTGGCGGCGCTGCTGTTGATGATGCCGCTGGCACCGGTATGCCGCGCGCTGTGTGGTGCGGTGCAGACCTTGCCGCAACGGATCAGCGGCACGTTGGGCGCGCGTGGGCCACCGGCGGCATTCGCTGGCTGAGCCGCGCACGCGGCCATTCATTCAATGTGGTTGAAGCCGCCAGGCATGGCCTGGCGCTACTGCGTGCGCTTTTCTTCCTGCTACCCCGCAATGCGGGGCGGCCTTGCATGCCGTGAACACATGAAAACCACCCCCAACTTCGCCCCGCTGCGCTGGGCGACGCTGCCTGCGCTGTGCGCATCCTTCCTGCAGGCGACGCCTGCGCTTGCCGCAGATGCCCTGCTGCCGACCACCCTGGATACCGTCCGCGTGGTGGATACCCGCAGCGGTGCGCTGTCCTCCACCGCCAGCACCGGCTCGGCCCTCGGCCTGAGCGTGCTGCAGACCCCGGCCAGCCTGACCGTGATTTCGCGCGCGCAGTTGGAGCAGCGCGGTGATTCCACTCTCAACGATGCGATCACCCGCGCCGGCGCGATCAGTGCAATGCCGCATCCGGGCAACGGCCTGAGTGCATTGTCCAGCCGTGGCTTCACCGATGGCGCTTCGGTGATGCGCCTGTACGACGGCCTGCGCCAGTACGGCGGTGTGGGCATCACCTTTCCGTTCGATACCTGGTCGATCGAGCGCATCGAGGTGCTGCGTGGGCCGGCCTCGGTAATCCATGGTGATGGCGCCATCGGCGGCGTGGTCAACATCGTGCCGAAGAAGCCTTCGCGCGGTGCCATCGAGAACGAGGTCAGCGTGACCCTGGGCAGCGAAGACACCGCGCGACTCGGATTCGGCAGCGGCGGTGCGCTCACGCCGGCGCTGGCCTACCGCGTGGACGTCAGCGGCAACTACAGCAGCGGGTGGGTCGATCGCGGCTACAACGGCGATGCCACGTTTTCCGGTGCGCTGCTATGGCAGCCACGGTCGGATCTGCAGTTCACGCTGACCCATGCGCAGGGCTACCAGAAGCCGATGCGCTATTTCGGTACGCCGTTGATCGATGGCAGGCAGCTGGATGCACTGCGCCACGAGAACTACAACGTGGCCGACAGCGTGATCCGATTCCGCGATCGCTGGACCCAGCTCGATGCGCTGTGGACGCCGAACGAGAACGTGGAGTGGCGCACGCGCGTCTACCAGATCGACAGCCAGCGCGACTGGCGCAATGCCGAGGCCTACGTCTACAACGACCGCACCGGTCTGGTCGACCGCTCCGGCAACACCCAGATCACCCACAACCAGGACCAGACCGGCCTGACCTCCACGCTGCGCCTGCTGGGGAATGCGGGTGGTCTGCCCAACAGTTTCGCCGTCGGCCTCGATGCCAACCGTGCGCATTTCAAGCACACCAACAACACCTATGCGGGCAGCTCCGGGCCGGTGGATCCCTTCAACCCGGTGCCTGGTGGGTTCATCAGCGATGCACCCAACCTGCCGCGCTACCGTAACAGCGCAGAGCAGGTCGCGCTGTTCGTGGAAGACCGGCTGGAACTGGGCGAGCGCTGGTCGGTGCTTGCTGGCGTGCGCCACGATCGCGCCACGATAGACCGCAACGACCTGGTCAGCGGCCAGCGTGCGTTCTCGAAGACCTACAACAGCACCGGCTGGCGCGCGGGCACGGTGTTCGCGGTACAACCGTCGATGACCCTCTATGCGCAGTACTCGCAGGCGGCAGACCCGGTCAGCGGTCTGTTGATGATCAGCCCGGCCAATGGCGTGTTCGATCTGGCCAAGGGCAAGCAGATCGAGGTCGGCATGAAGCAGGCCTTCGATGGGGGTGAGTGGACGCTGGCGGCCTATCGCATCCGCAAGACCGGGCTGCTCAGCCGTGACCCGTTGCAACCGGACCGTCGCGTGCAGGTGGGTGCACAGGCCTCGAAGGGAATCGAAGCCTCGTTGAACTGGTCCTTCGCGCCGCAGTGGTCGCTGGATGCCAACGCGACCGTGCTCAAGGCCGAGTTCGAGGACTTCCTGGAAGCTACCGGCACGCCGGCGGTGATCGTCTCGCGTGATGGCAACGTGCCGCCGAACGTGGCCGAGCGCCTGGCCAACGTCTGGTTGAGCTGGCAGTTCCTGCCCGACTGGAGCGTGGCCGGTGGCGTGCGCTACGTGGGCAAGCGCTACGCCGACAACGCCAACACGCTGCAGCTGCCGGGCTACACAACCACCGATCTGGCCCTGACCTGGCAGGCCGCGCCGCGTACACGGGTGACCGCGCGCGTATTCAACGTGTTCGACAAGGCGTACTACGCCACGGCCTACTACACCAGTACGCAGTGGCTGCTGGGCGCCGACCGGCGCGTCGAATTCACCTTCGACCATCGCTTCTGAGGAAGGCCGCCATGTCGCTGCGATCCACTGCCAAGCGCTGGACCTACCTGGTGCACCGTTGGCTGGGCATCGGTGGGTGCCTGCTGATGGTGCTGTGGTTCGTCAGCGGCATGGTGATGCTGTTCATCGGTTACCCGAAGCTGACGCCGGGAGAACGCTTGGCTGCGCTGCCCGCTTTGGCCGATACGCGCGGCTGGCAGGCGCTTTCCGTGCTGCCGGATGCGGTGCGACAGGAGCCTGAGCGGGTCGTGTTGACGACGCTGCGTGGCGAGCCCGCCTACGTGGTGCGCTCCGGGGCGAACATGGGCGCATGGTCGGCGCTTACCGGGCAGGCATTGCCGCCTGTATCGGCGCAGCTGGCCGAAGTCTCCGCCGCGCAGTTCGCCGGTGGGCCGGCTTTCGTTGGTGCCACGCCGCTGGACGAGGATCGCTGGACGCATTCGCGCGGCCTTGATCCGCATCGGCCGCTGTACCGCGTCGGCGTGGGTGGCGCAGAGCCTGGTGATGTCTACGTGTCCTCGCGCACCGGCGAAGTGGTGCTGGATGCACCGCGCCTGCAGCAGCGCTGGAACTATATGGGTGCGTGGCTGCACTGGCTGTATTTCCTGCGCATGCAGTCGGTGGACCCGGTGTGGACCTGGGCGGTGATCGTGCTGTCGGCGCTGTGCACGGTGGCCGCGATCAGCGGGATCGTGGTCGGCATCTGGCGCTGGCGATTTCGCGGGCAGTACCGGTCAGGGTCGAAGACGCCGTACCAGGAACCGTGGATGCGCTGGCATCACCTGATCGGGTTGATGGCGAGCGCATTCGTGTTCACCTGGATCTTCAGTGGATTGATGTCGATGAATCCCTTGGGGGTCTTCAGCAGCGCACGCGCTTCGCTCGACGTTGCGCGCTATCAGGGGGAAGCGCCGGCGGATACAGGCGCCATCGCGCAACCGGCGGCGGTACTGGCTGCAGTGCACACGCCGCAGTTCGTGCCGGTGGAGATCCAGTGGCGACGGATCGGCGGTGACTTGTTCGCGGTGGTGCTGGATGGTACTGCCGATTCACGCGTGGTCACGGAGCGTGACGGCGCACTGCAGGTGTCCACTGCATTCGGTGCAGACTGGTTGCAGGGCAGGGTAGAGGCGATGTCCGACGCATGCCTGCGCAGATTCACCATTCTGCAGGCGCCCGATGCCTACTTCTACCCGCGCGCTGCGGAGGCGATGAATGGCGCCGCGGTACGTCGCTTTCCGGTGGCGGTGGCCGACTTCGATGATGCTGAGGCTACCCGCGTCTATGTCGACCTGGCTACCGGCGATCCGCTGTTGACGATGGGCAGGCGCGAGCGGGTTGGGCGCTGGCTGTTTTCCTTCCTGCACAGCTGGGATCTGCCCGCGCTGCTGCGGCAGCCGAACAGCCGCCTGGTCGTGCTGCTGTTGCTCAGCGTGGCAGGTACCGCGCTGTGCGCGACGGCGACCGTCATCGGCTATCGGCGCTTGCGGATGACACTCCGACGCAAGCGTCATCGGCATGCTCCGTTCTCTGAGCGCAGTCGCAGGGATCTGCCTCGCCTCTGATGGCGTACGCTCGCGGCGTCCATGGCATGACAAGGACGTCAGCCGCGCTCGGGTGCATGAAGGCGTGCAGTTGCCGATCGGGCCGGACCGCTGGAGAGCCCGCCTTGGCGCTGTACACATCCCGACTGCAGCAGCCATGAACCGCGATGGCCACGCTCTACCGCCGCCCGGCCGGACGCGGCATCATGGCGAGGCACCCGGCACGGAACCCCGCATGTCCTCCACCGTTCACCACAAGCTGCGCATTGGCGCCGATCAGTTCACCGGCCAGAAGGTGGTCGACCAGCAGTTCCACGAGTGCGATTTCTCCGGCGCGGACCTCACCGCCACCGAGTTCGTGAACTGCGGTTTCTACGACGCCGACACGCGCACCGGGTGCCGTTTCAGTGGCGCCACGTTGAAGGAAGCCAGCTTCCGCCAGTGCGACATCAGCATGTGCAACTTCAACTTCATCAAGGCGCTGGGGCTGGAAATCAGCGAGTGCCGCGCGCAGGGCGCCGATTTCAGCAACGCCAGTTTCATGAACCAGATCACCACGCGCAGCTGGTTCTGCAGCGCCTTCATCAAGAAGACCAACCTGCGCTATGCCAACTTCTCGCGGGTGACGCTGGAGAAGTGCGAGCTGTGGGAAAACCGCTGGGAAGGGGCCAACGTCAGTGGCGCCAGTTTTGCAGGGTCGGACCTGTCCGGTGGCCAGTTCGATGGCATCGACTGGAACACGGCCAACTTCACCGATTGCGACCTGACCAACTCCGAACTGGGTGAGCTGGACGTGCGCAGCACCAACCTGCGTGGCGCCACGCTGGATGTGCAGCAGGTGGCGCTGCTGATGCAGCGGATCGGCATCACCGTGGTGCCTTGAGCGTGCGTGGCGGCGCTATGCCGGCGCGGTCGGCGCATGGGCCACCCAGCCCTTGAAGCTGAAGCCGGCGTAGAACAGTTCCACGTTGTCGAAGCCAGCCTCCTGCAGCAACGCCACTTCCTGCTCGGGCGACAACAGCGGTAGACGCTCGGCGATGGCGGCGGCTGCGCGCTGCGCATCGACACGTGGAATGCCGGAGGCCTCGCCGAATGCGGCGTAGCGTTGCAGCCAGCGATGCTTGCCGGCCGCGTCCTGTGGCACGCTGTGGTGGGCCACCACCAGCGGTGCACCCGGCCGCAGCCGTTGCCGCAGTTCGCGCAGGGTGTGCAGGCGCTGTTCAACGGTGAGGAAATGCAGGGTCAGCAGGCAGGTGGCGCCGTCGAAGACGGTGTGCGGGGCATCGTCGATGTAGCCTTCCAGCAGCGTGACCTGTGCCATCAAAGGCCCCAGGGTCTGTTCGGCCAGCGCGAGCATGGGTGCGGCCGGGTCGATACCGAGCATCCGCCAGTGCGGGTGCGCTTCGGCGAAGGCCTTGAGCTCCAGGCCGCCACCCGCGCCGAGCACCAGCACCTGACCATCGTCGGGCACATGTTCGGCCAGCAGCAGGTGGGCCATCTGCTGCAGTCCGAGGAAACCCGGCACCTGCCGCAGCGGGCCGTCGGCGTAGCGGGCGACGGCGTGGGGATCGGAGAAGGACATCGGAAGCATTCCTGCAGCAATGGCGAACGTCCACTCTACCGTGCTCCGCAAGTGTCGATTGCACGAACGCCCGCCTTTGCTTAAGGTCGGCGCCTGCCTGTATTCCAGAGATCGCGAATGGACCTTCGCCCCCCCCCCGATGCCATCGGCGGAAGCCTTCGAACTGGCGCTGACATTGCTCGGACGCGGGGACGTGGATGAGGAGCAGGCCGAGCGGGCACTGCTCGCGCTCGGTAGCGAACATGTGCAGATGCGCCGCCTGCTGGTGTGGTTGCCTGAGGCATTCGCCATGGCCTTGATCGGGCACATGGAACTGGGCGTGCTGCTGCCGCGTACATTCACCGCCCCTGACGCGCAGGGTGAGCTGCATGAACTGCCGCTCGACCGTGAACCGGTATTCGCCGCGGGCCTGCAGCGCGCCCTGGCCATGTACCACGAAGGCCCGCGCGCTGCGTTCAAGGCGATCTGCCAGCGGAGTTCTTCGCTCAACGCGATCGACAACGCCTTGAACGCCGGCGCCGATCTGCAGGGCGCGACGCTTTCAGGTCCGGAGCTGCTGGACATTCCCGCAGAGACCTACCTCGCCGATTGAGTCCGAGGTATTCAACAGCCGGTCAATCGCCAGTCATCCCTCTCGCGTCTGCAACGCCTTCCCCAATACCTGCCAGATCTTCGGGTCCTGGCACTGCGACACATTGAAGCGTACGTAGTCGGCAGCCCGCTGCGACTGGCTGAAGGCATTGCCCGGCGCCAGCACCACGCCCTCGCGCAGGCACTGCCGTGCCACTGCCGATGCATCGCGGCCATCGGGCAGCTGGCACCATAGGAACAGCCCTGCATCCGGCTGCAGCCACGGCGTGATGCCCAGTTTCTGCACCTGCCGCAGCGTGTGCTTGCGCGCATCGGCCAGGCGCGTGCGCACCGCCTGCATGTGCCGTCGGTAGCCACTGTCGGTCAGTGCGATCTGCATGAAGTGCGCGGCCAGGTGCCCACCGCCGAAGCTGGTGGCCAGCTTCAGATCGGTCAGTGCTTCGATCCAGTCAGGGCGCGCGGCGATGTAGCCGCAGCGCGATGCCGCCGAGATGGCCTTGGAGAAACTGCCGACATGGATCACCCGCGACAGTCCATCCAGCGCCGCCAGCCGCGGCGCCGGGCGCAGCTCGAAGTCGGCGAAGATGTCATCCTCGATGATGATCAGTTCGCTGCGCTCGGCCAGGCCCAGCAGGCGATGCGCGGTGGTCGCCGACAGCACAGCACCGGTCGGGTTGTGCAGCCCGGCGTTGGTGATGTACAGGCGCGGCGCGTATTCCTGCAGCGCGCTGGCAAACACCTGCAGATCCGGCCCGGTATGTGTGTACGGTATGCCGATGGCCTGCACCTGATGAGCCTTCAACATCGCGTGGTAATTGAAATAGCTGGGGTCGTCGACCAGCACGCAGTCGCCGGGCTTCAGCAGGAAGCGGCAGATCAGGTCGACCGCGTGCGTCCCCGATTCGGCCAGCAGCAGCTGCTCCATCGATGCTTCGATGCCCAGCGTGGCCGCGCGTCGCTGCAGCGTCTGCCGCAATGCCGGCAGGCCGAGCGGCCCCGCGTAGTCGACCAGGTGTGCGGCGTCGGCTCGGGCCATGCGGCGCAGGCCACGGCGCAGGCCATCGTGGTACAGCCAGTCGCTGGGCATCCAGCCGCAGCCCGGCTTGAGGTGGCCGGACGGGGTTTCCAGTGATTGCCGCGATACCCACAGCGGGTCCACCGCGCGATCAAGGCGCGGTTCCATCTCGGCCAGCGCCAGCGGTGCTGCCGGACCGGCCACGTAGAAGCCGGAGCCGGCGCGCGCGGCGATCACGCCCTCGGCCGCCAATCGTTCGTAGGCCTCGACCACGGTGGACACGGAAACGCCCATCGCCGCCGCCTGCGCGCGCACCGAAGGCAGGCGGCTGCCAGGGCCATCCAGGCGCGAGCTGATGCGGGAGCGGACGGCGTGGATGACGCTGTCGATGCGGCTGGACGGTCGGGACATGAGGGCGACTGTAAGGGGATTGTTGGCAGTACAGTTACTTGTGACTGTACTGGATTGTAGCTGTGTATCGCCGATGCCAGGTGGCCCAATGACAGGCACCGCCGGCCATTGCCCGGCACGTCTGGAGCAGGGTGTGGAACGGTCGGCAAGCGGGTGGATCAATGGCTTCATCGGTGTGGTGATCTTCGCCGGCTCATTGCCGGCCACCCGGCTGGCGGTGATGGAGCTGGACGCCAGCTTCGTTACTGCCGCACGCGCCAGCATCGCCGCGTTGCTGGGGCTGGTGCTGCTGCTGGCATTGCGCCAGCCGCGCCCGGTCAGAAGCGATCTGCCTGGCCTGGCGCTGGTCAGCCTTGGCGTGGTGGTGGGCTTCCCGTTGCTGACCGCGCTCGCCCTGCGCCACGCCTCCTCGGCACACACCATCGTGTTCCTCGGCCTGTTGCCGCTGAGCACGGCGGTGTTCGGCGTCCTGCGCGGCGGCGACCGGCCACGCCCTGCATTCTGGGTGTTCTCGCTGCTGGGCAGCGCCTGTGTCGTCGGCTATGCCGCACGCAACGGCATCGAGGCTTCCCTGCAGGCCGACCTGCTGATGCTGGCGGCAATCGTGGTGTGCGGGCTCGGCTATGCAGAGGGCGGCCGCCTTGCCCGACATCTTGGCGGTTGGCAGGTGATCAGCTGGGCACTGCTGTTGGCATTGCCGGTGATGCTGCCGCTGATGGTGGCGATGCGCCCGGTCTCGTTCACGGCGGTCGCTGCTTCCGCATGGTGGGCGCTGGGGTATGTAGCGGTGTTCAGCATGCTGATCGGGTTCCTGTTCTGGTATCGCGGTCTGGCCCAGGGAGGCATTGCCGCGGTCGGCCAGCTGCAGTTGCTGCAGCCGTTCTTCGGCCTGGCGCTGGCGGCGATGCTGCTGCATGAGACCGTCAGCGCGGGCATGCTGCTGGTGACCGTGGCAGCGGTGATCTGTGTGGCCGGTGCCCGTCGCTTCAGCCGCTGACCGCGCAGCCCCATCGCCGCGCGATACCGTTGGCGTATCACGCGGGTGTGCAAACAGTATTGGCCGAGCACGATGGTGCTCGCCGATGCTGGCCGTATGAAACCCGATTCCAGTATCTCGTTCGAAGGCCAGGTGGGCCTGGTGACCGGTGCCGCCGGTGGCCTGGGCCTGGCCTACAGCCGCCTGCTGGCGCAACGTGGCGCGCATGTGGTGATGCATGACGTGGGCGCTGCAACGGACGGCACGGGCGCCGATCCGCAGCGCATCGCTACGGCGGTGGCGGCACTGCACAGCCAGGGCCTGCCGGTCGAGGCCGTCAGCGGCCCCATCAACCAGCGCAGCGGGTGCCATGCGCTCGTGCAGGACATCCTGCAGCGCCACGGTCGCTTGGACTTCATCATCCACAACGCCGGCTGGGTGGCCTATGCCGGTATCGAAGCGGTGGAAGACGATGCGCTGGAGCAGATGCTGTGCCTGGCCGCGAAGACACCGCTGTGGCTGGCACAGGCGGCATGGCCGGCGATGCGTGCTGCCGGCGGCGGACGCATCGTGCTGACCACCTCCGATCGTGCGCTGTACCCGCAGTATGCGCAGCGTGGCCTGTGCGGCTACGCGATGGCCAAGCTGGCTGCGCAAGGGCTGGTCAATGTGCTGGCGTTGGAAGGCACCGAACACGGCATCGTGGTCAACGCGGTGTCGCCGGTGGCCAAGACCCGCATGTGGGGCATCGACGGAGAGCCGGATGAACTGCATCCCGGTGCCGTGGCTACCGGGGTGGCCTTCCTGGTTTCCACGCGCTGCCGGCAGGGTGGCTGGATTCTGCGTGCCAGCAACGGCCAGTTCCATGCACTGAGGCTGCAGGAAGCAGAGAACGTGGACTATCCACGCGACCTGCGCGCCGTGGCCGCCGACAGCATCGAATCGGTGGCCCTGCAGTGGCCGGTCATTGCACGGCCGAGTGTCGACGCGCGCGGCTGAGCGCGTACCCTAGGCGGGTCTCCACCTGCCTACGATGAAATGATCGATCTGCGCCTGCTCCGCCAGTTCGTGGCGGTGGCCGAAGAACTGCACTTCCATCGCGCCGCTGCACGCCTGCACATGTCGCAGCCGCCATTGACGGCGGCCATGCGGCGCCTGGAAGACGAAGTGGGCACGGGATTGATCGTGCGCGGCAACCGTACGCTGGGCTTGACCGCGGCGGGGCAGACGCTGCTGGTGGAGGCGCGCGCAACCCTGCAACAGGCCGAACAGGCGCTGCAGCGCACGCGCGAATCGGCGGCAGGGCACACCGGCAGCCTGCGCGTAGGCTACGTCGGCAGCGCATTGTATGGGCGCCTGCCGGCACTGATCCGCCAGTTCCGCCATGCGTTTGCGCAGGTGCAGCTGCATCTGCACGAAGCCACCTCGCGGCAGCAGCAACAGTGGCTGCGCGAGGGGCGCATCGACCTGGGCATCCTGATTCCGCCGATCATTTCCGCAGAGTTGAGTCTGCAGGCATTCGACCATGATCGACTGGCCATTGCCCTGCCGCGCGCGCATCGCCTGGTTGCACGGCAACGGCTGGACGTCGCAGACCTGATGGACGAGCCCTTCGTTTCATGGCCGTCGGCCGAAGGTATCGGCTTCCATGCACAGGTACTGGGCCTGTGTACGGCTGCCGGCTTCACACCACCGGTCGTGCAGGAAGCGCAAGGCATGCACGCAGTATTGTCGCTGGTGGCCGTGGAAGCGGGCGTGGCGATCGTGCCGGCAAGCATGAGCGGGTTCCGTCCCGAAGAAATCGTCTACCGGCCACTGGACGGCGGCAATGCTGCGTTCGAACTGCAGTTCTGCATGCGCCCGGAATCGCCCACGCCGGTGCTGCAGAATTTCCTGGCGATGGCAGCACAACCGGCAATGTCGTGATTGCCGGTTGAGCATCCGTGCTGCAGGCGCGGGTAGGGAGTTGGCCCGCGTCGTGCGCGCCTCTGGAATGTGATCCAGCCTGCAGTTCTGCCGCTGGGAATCGTGCCTGCAGCAAGCCTGAGGCACAGGCGCGGGTAACCCCTACATACCGCCTCGGCGGCAACGACCAGCATGTCCCCGTCGGCCATCATCGGTCGGCTGGGATTGGCGTCCCACAATCAACTCTGGCACGTGATCGGCAGGCGCACGGATGGCGCCTTCGGATCACGTGACCCGCTGTCCGTGGTGGGCGATGTGTGGGGGTCGCGATGACCCGCCGGTCAGTCCCAGAGTTGTCCGGTACGCCAACCCGCATCGCCCGCCGCCTGTGCGTGGTCAGCCACGAATGCGTTGATCGCGCTTGCCTCGGGGGTGGCAATGCGCGTCGTGCATGGGGAGCGGCGGCGGGCGATGCATCTCTGTGTGTGGGGGGCAGCCTCTTGCGCGATGTCGATGACCAACACGGGGACTTATGGCGGGGGCTGGGTTGCCGCCGCAGCACCCGCAGCGGTGCCGGCCAAGGTAGTTTCGACCGTCATCCGGGTGATTGCTGCAGGACGTGTGCCCTGCAATGCCTCCTGCGTGATGGGGTGGTCGGGCTCTGGTCTTTCCGTTGGTGATTGAGGCGGACTACCAGCTCCCAGCGCTCAGTTCTTCAATGCCGAGGGACGCTGGAAATTTGTCGCTGCCACGGTGTCGAGGCGGGGTGCGGTGCAGTGCGGCGCTGCGCCCTGGCCCGGCCAAGCGTGGCCATGTAAGGCATCGCCGCAGGACACGTCGTGGTCAGGGCACAGTCGGCGCCCGTTGGCCCAGCACCTTGCAACTGGCCGTGCAATCGGCTTGCCGCAGCGCAGCCTCCAGTCGTGCACGTGCTTCGCGATCAATGTGGCCGTCGCTTTCAGGCTTCTGCAACGCCCGCTCAATCGCATCCAGAGCCTTCTGCCGCATGTCAGGAGGCAGGCCGGGGGCCACTTCGCGGAGGATCGGCAGGGCGCTGGCCAAGGTCATCGCCCTATCGTTGGGGGAGTAGCGATCGGTCTGCGTCGCAGCCAGCGCCAGCAAGGCAATGCGCGTGATCATCCCGTCGACCATCTGCTGCATGCCTTCCAGGACCGCTGCGGTGTTGGAGCCTGCGCCACGCCTGAGCAGTTCGTGGCCCATCATGTCCAATTGCCGCGCTGAACAGGCAACGGACATGATTGCGACGTTGTCCACGGCCACGGACAGGAATGCAATCGTTTCTTCCGGATCCGGGGTGGCCAGAGCCAGGCGGAACAGTTGTTCGCCTGCCGATTGGCCGTTGCTGCAGACCGAAAGTGATTCCTCCATAGCCCCCATGCCCGCGCTGCCGGCAGGTACAAGCGCCGGGTCGGTGGCGGACATCGCCAGTAGCTTGCCAGCGCTCAGGGTAGTGTAATTGGGGACGTTGTGCGGCGAGGCTTCGTTGGCCATTGCGGTCAGTGCCCGCAGGCTTCGGTTCTGCAATTCCAGGCTGCTGCCTGCGGTCTGAGGTCCGGCCAGTGCGCTGGCAGCCGCAGTCAGCAGCAAGGCCAGCCAAAGCGGGCGCTTGCGCAGAAGGGCATCGTCCATGCAGATCCTTGATGGTCGCCAGTCATCGGCAGGATGTTGTCGAGTGTAACGGGCCGTGCGTCTACACGTCGTGTCATCGACATGTCGCGGGAGACTCACGCGGCCTATGCCAAGGCGGGCCTAGAGTTGATCGTCCCCGTCCCCCACGGAGACCTGCCATGTGGTTGCTTGACCGACTCTGGCCCCCGCGCCCTGCGCTGCCCGCCGAAACGCTGCCGCCTGCAGCGGACATGCCCGCGCGTCGAACGCCGTTGAAGCGTCCGTTGCGCGTCGGCCGGGCCAGCATGGCGCCGTGGCAGAAGGTCGCGCCGCCGCCCCGGCGCAGCCGCCACTAGCCGGTGCGATCAGAGGGGTGGTTGACCCCGTCGCTGACTGCAACGGTTCCCAGCGCGAACGGATCGATGCCTTCCAGGCAGGCCACGTTGTAGCCGTACTGTTCCGGGTTGGAGCGGCGGCGGTGGTGCGTGTAGATGCCACAGACGCCGCAGAAATAGTGCTCGGCCACGTGGGTGTTGAACTGGTACAGGCGCAGATGAGCCTGCCCGCGCACGATCTGCAGCCCGTTCCGTGCCACGCTGGCGGCGATGGCGCCGCGGCGCCGGCACATCGAACAATCGCAGCGGCGCGGGTCAACGATGCCCTCGGGCAGGTCCAGCAGCAGCTCGACCGTGCCGCAATGACAACTGGCGCGGTGCTGCGCCTGCACGGCTACACCGGCCACGGTGGTGATGCCCATCTCTGCTCCCTGCGCGCCCTTGGTGGGTGCCAGTATGGCCCCGGCCGGGCCAGCCTGAACCGGTTGTAGATGTCGCCGTGAGGCAGCTTGTGGCTAACTATGCCGCCCCGGGACCTCGACAGGACGCCAGTGAAAGCCGCAGGACGATGGATGACAGGATGTGTGATGGTGCTGCTGGCGCTGTGGGTGGCCGGCCTGTTGACCTACCAGATGCCCGGGCCGGGCTGGCTGGGCGGTGCCGTGGCGTTGCTGTGGCTGCTGGGTGCCGGTTGGGCGGCCTGGCAGGTGGCGCGCGGCTGTGGCACGCGCAGGCTGTGGGCGGCCTTTGCCGGCGCTCTGGCGCTGGCGGGGCTGTGGTGGCTGCTGCTGACCCCGCGGCAGGACCGCGACTGGGCCGATGACGTGGCGCAGCGCCTGCACGTGCAATCCTTCGATGGCCGCCACGTGGTGCTGGACAACGTGCGCGATTTCACCTGGCGCACCGAGACCGACTACGACGCGCGCTGGGTGCGCCGCAGCTACGACCTGGACCAGCTGCGTTCGGCCGATCTGGTGCTGTCGTACTGGATGGGGCCGGCGATCGCCCACACCCTGGTCTCGTTCGGATTCGAGGACGGGCGCCACCTGGTGTTCTCGCTTGAAATCCGCAAGGAGCGCGGTGAATCGTTCTCGGCACTGGGTGGCTTCTTCCGCAAGTTCGAGATGACCCTGGTCGCGTCCGAAGAAACCGACATCATCCGCACCCGCACCAACGCGCGCGGCGAGGATGTCTACCTGTACCGCCTGCACGGGATGGACCGCAACCAGCTCAAGACCCTGTTCGCTGCCTACATCGACCAGGCACGGCAACTTGATGCTACGCCCGGCTTCTACAACACGTTGACCAGCAACTGCACCACGATCGTCTTCGATCTGGCGCGGCACATCGCCCCGCGCCTGCCGCTGGACTACCGGTTGCTGGCCTCGGGTTACCTGGCCGAGTACGCGCAGGAGGTGGGCGCGCTCACGCCTGGCGTGCCATACGACGAACTGCATGCCAAGGGCCGCATCACCGAGCGCGCGCTGAAGATGGCCCCCGACGATGATTTCTCCACCGTGATCCGCCAGGGCATCCCCGGCACCGAGCAGGACCCGCAGCAATGACCCCGATGATCCTGTTCCGCTGGCAGCGCGTGCTGCCGGCGCTGTTGGCTGCCTTCCTGCTGCTGGGTGGCAGCGGCTGCGCGATGGTCACCGTCAAACAGGTGGCATCCAGCGATTACCTGGTCAACAAGCGTGCCGACGTGCTCAATACCGGCAAGCTCAGCCCCGCCTCGCGCGAGACGCTGAGTGCGGCCGGGCTGGACGAATCGCAGTGCGAGAAGGACTTCCTGGTCTGCCGCAGCACGCTGTTGATGACCGATGAACTCAACGTCGAACAGCGGTTGTCGACGCTGTCCGAGTTGTGGGTGAAGGCTGCTCTGGCACTGACGCCGAAGAAGCAGGCGGCCAACGAGCCGCCGATGAGCGATGCAGCCCTGGATGCATGGCTGGAGGCAGCGCGCTATGGCTACGCCTATCTGTTCTACAGCGGGCGCTCACCCTCCGATCGCGCATTCGAGGACCGGCAGACGCAGGTGCGCGATTACTACAACTACGCTGCCGAGAAGGCCGCCGTGGTGTTGTTCGCGCGCGCCCGTGCCGCTGCGCTGGCCGGCGAGGACTACACCAAGCCGGTGTCGGCGGGCAGCTGGACGCTGGCTTCCGATTTCCAGCGGCTGTCGCTGAAGAGCATCCCCAAGCAGCTGGTGCCGGCGGGCACCGTCAGCTTCGTCGGCATGCGCAGCACCTATCGCCGCGATGGTTTCGGCGCCGAGTTGGTGATGGTGATGGACCCGCCGAAGCTGGTGGTGCCGGCAGTCGCCGCAGAGGGGGCCAAGGCCGATACGGCACAGGCGCAGGCCACCAAGGACGAGCAGGAGGAGGGCGGCCGTCGCGGACGTCGCCACCAGCACGACGATTCGGTGCCCGAGTACAGCGAGATGTCCTCGATCAACGTCACCGCATTGCTGCGTTTTGAAGGCAACACGCTGGAAGACGTGATGCGCACCCGCCAGGTGCTGCTGGATGGCTATTCGCCGGAGGCGACCGAGCGCATCAGCCTGCATGGCGAAGAGGTGCCGCTGGCGGGCAACTTCACTGCCGCCTACGGCCTGTGGCTGGCGCAGAGCGGGTTCGCCACGCAGTCGCTGCGTACCCTGTTCGGCATGAGCGAGGGCATCGGCGAGCCGCACATCTACCTGATGCAGCCGTGGGATCCGAACCGCCGCATCATCTTCATGCTGCATGGCCTGGGCAGCAGCCCGGAAGCGTGGGTGAACCTGGCCAACGAGATCATGGGTGACCCCGAACTGCGTCAGCAGTTCCAGGTGTGGCAGGTGTACTACCCGACCAATGCGCCGATCGCGCTGAACCGCTATGAGATCGCCAGCGCGTTCAACGACACGCTGAAGCACTTCGACCCGAATGGCAGCACGCGTGCTTCCAAGGACATGGTCTACATCGGCCACAGCATGGGCGGCGTGCTGGCGCGGCTGCTGGTCAGCGACTCGGGTGATGTACTGTGGAACGATCTGCTGGCCAACTACAACCTGAAGGGCGAACGCCTGAAGCGGGTGCAGTCCAAGCTGGGTCCGCTGCTGCACTTCAAGGCCGAACCGAACGTGGAGCGTGCGATCTTCATCGCAGCCCCGCACCAGGGCACGGACATCGCCGGCAACAAGGTCGGTCGCCTGATCGGCCGCCTTGTTCGCCTGCCGCTGACCATCCTCGGCAAGTTCGAGGATGTATTCCTGGCGCTGGCGCAGGCCGAGCAGCAGGTGGATGGCACGGCCAAGCCGAAGATCCCCAACAGCATCGACAACCTCAAGGCCAGCGACCCGTTCGTGAAAGCCGCTGCGCAGCTGCCGATCACGCCAGGCCTGAAGTACCACTCGATCATCGCCCAGCGCAAACCGGAACTGCCGGTGGAGAAGTCCGACGATGGGCTGGTGCCGTACTGGAGCTCGCACCTGCCGGGCGCGCTGTCGGAGAAGGTGATCATTTCCGGCCACAGTGTGCAGGAAACCCCGCAGGCGGTGCTGGAAGTGCGCCGCATCCTGCACCAGGACATCGATGAAGTGGGCACGGTGGCGCGCCCCTGATCGCGGCGTCCGCCGGGCGTGCCCCCGGCGGAACCTGCACCCCCGCTTACACGCGACGTGCGATCACCGTGGCGAGCGCGGCCAGACCCAGGGTGATGGCCAGGCACAGGACGTAACCGGTATGCGGGGCGCGTTCCACGAACAGTGCGAACAGCGCGCCGGATACCGCCAGTGCGGCGGTCACCGACAACGCTTCGCTCAACTGCAGTGCCGAGGTGTTCGCGCCCTGCTCGTGTGGCGGTGACAGTGACAAGGTCAGTACCGACAGGCTGGCGTAGATCATGCCCATGCCGAAGCCGGTCAGCGTCCAGCCGACCAGTGCGACCGGCAGGGGCACCGCAGTGAACAGCACCGCCAGCGTCGCGGCGATGCCCACGGTCATCAGCGGCGTGCCGACGCGCAGCAGTTGCTGGCGCGACCAGCCGCGCTGTTGGTGACCCTGCAGCCACGAGCCGGTGAACCAGCCCAGCGCGCCCAGACTCAGCACGGCACCGGCCCAGCTGGGCGACAGCCCGCGCTCGCGTTGCAGCAGCAGGGGCAGGTAGGCCTCGCAGGCGAAGAACGCCGCAGCGGCCACACCACGCAGTGCGATCACGCTGGGCAGGCCGCGGCGCAGGCGCAGGGTCCCGGCGGGCAACAGGCGATGCACGCAGAACAGCAGCGCCAGCATCGCCACGCCGATGCACACCAGCGCTGGCACGCCCTGTTGCTGCCCACCCAGGTACAGCAGCAGGGCAGCCAGGGACGCGCCGGTGGCCCAGCGTACGATGCTGCCGCGGCCATCATTGGCGACACCGGTCGCTGGAGCCTGCATGCGTGCCAGCGCCGGTCGCAGCAACAGGCCGGCCGGTATCGCCAGCAGCGGTACCGCCAGGAACACCCAGCGCCAGCCCAGGTGCTGCACGATCACCCCGCTCAGTGCCGGGCCGATCATCGAGGGCACCACCCAACCAGCAGAGAACGCGGCGAATACCTTCGGCCGCAGATGTTCGGGATAGGTGCGGCCGACCATCACATACAACGAGACCGAAATGGCACCGGCGCCGAGGCCCTGCAGCAGACGGCCGGCCACCAGCATGCCCATGCGCATCGCGAAGCCGGCCAGCAGCAGGCCCAGCACGAAGCAGGCCAGGCCCCACCACAACGCCCGTGCCGGCCCGTGGCGGTCGGCCCAGCGGCCGGCCAGGGTCATGCCGATCACGCTGGTGGCCAGCGTGCCACCGAAGGCCAGTGCATACAGGCGCAGGCCGTCCAGCGCCTCGGCTACGGTAGGCATCGCGGCGGCTACCGCCAGCGCCTCGAAGGCATGCAGTGAGACCAGAGCGACCATGCCCAGGGTGGTGGCGCGGTAGCGCGCGGACAGGATGGAGGAATCGACCGGATCGGCCGTGGCAGCGGGGGAGGGCATCGGGTTCCTGCGGATGGCGGACGGGCCGCGCTTGTCATCTGGCGGCGATGGTAGCAGCATGCCACCTCAACCAAAGTTGAGGTCAATCGATGCTGGCACAGGACATGAGCGTCGGCGATGTCGCCCGCCGCAGTGGCGTGGCGGTCTCTGCGCTGCATTTCTACGAGCGCAAGGGGTTGATCAGCAGCCTGCGCACCTCGGGCAACCAGCGCCGCTACGCCCGCGACGTGCTGCGGCGGCTGGCGGTGATCCGGGTGGCGCAACGCGTGGGCATGCCGCTGGAGGCGGTGGCGCGTGCGTTCGAGAGCCTGCCGCAGGGGCGGGCGCCGACCAAGGCCGACTGGGCCAAGCTGTCGGCACGCTGGCAGGTGGAGCTGGAGGAACGCATCCACATGCTGCAACTGCTGCGCGACGAGCTGACCGGCTGCATCGGCTGCGGCTGCCTGTCACTGAAGCGTTGCCGCCTGGCCAACCCGGAGGACGTGCTCGGCGAACGCGGCGACGGCCCGATGCGCTGGGGCTGACCGTGCTGGTGGGTGCCGACCCTGGTCGGCGCGCCCGTCACCAGACAGTGATCGTTTCGCCGCTCTGGATGCCTTCCACCGCGCGCTGGAAGGCCAGCGCCGCGCGCTGTGCGGTGACTGCTTCAAAGCCGGGGAAGTACGGGCCATAGGCTTCCATCGATTCCACCAGCACATTCGGGCTGACCACGTTGATGCGCAGCCCGCGCGGCAGCAGTTCCAGCGCCGCCGCGCGCACGAAACCTTCCAGTGCATGGTTGACGGCGGTGGCGTTGGCACCATCGCGGATCGGCTGCGCGCTGACGATGCCACTGGTCAGGGTGATCGAGCCGCCCGCGTTCAGATGGTGCTGCGCGGCCAGTGCAAGACGCACCTGGCCGAGCAGCTTGTCCTGCAGGCCGATGTTGAACTGTTCGGGTGTCATCTGCTGCAGCGGGCCGAAATGCAGCTTGCCGGTGGTGGAGATCACTGCATCGACCGGGCCGGTCTGCGCGAACAGCTCGCGCACGCTGGCGTCGTCGGTGAGGTCCACGCGCAGGCTGCCGCTGCGGCGGCCGGCTGCGAGGATCTCGTGCTGCTGGCCCAGGTGGCGGGCAACGGCCTGGCCGAGGGTGCCGCTGGCACCGACGAGAAGAATCTTCATGACAGCTCCTTGCGAGAGGGGATGGAGGCAGTCTGCGCCGTCGCAGGCCGGTTTGGTAATAGGCGTATGATTCGCATATTCCCAACCATGGGTTTGCAATGGATACCTTGCGCTGCATGCAGGCCTTCGTCGCCGTGGCCGAGCACGGCAGTTTTTCCGCCGCCGCCAGCCAGCTGCAGGTCTCGGCGGTGATGGTCGGCAAGTACATCCAGAAGCTGGAAGCGCACCTGGGCACCGCGCTGCTGCAGCGGAACACCCGGCGCCAACGCCTGACCGAGGCCGGCAACGCCTATCTGGCCGGTTGCCGGCAGGTGCTGGAACAGGTGCAGCAGGCCGAGGCGGACGTGGCCGGGCTGCAGGTGCAGCCACGCGGACTGTTGCGGGTCAGTGCGCCGACCACCTGGGGCAGTTGTGTGCTCGCACCGCTGCTGGCCGAGCTGCTGCGGGCACAGCCGCTGCTGAACCTCGAACTGGACCTGAGCAATCGCCGCATCGATCTAATCGAGGATGGCTTCGATGCAGCGATACGCGTCGGTCCGCTGCCGTCGCAGGAACTGGTGGCGCGGCCGCTGCCGCCGTATGCGATGAGCCTGTGCGCATCACCGTCGTACCTGCGCCGCCGCGGTACGCCGCGCACGCCTGCCGATCTTGAAGGGCATGATTGTCTGAGCCACCTGGCCTGGCGGGGCGGTCACGGTTGGCAGTTGGCCAACGGCGAACAGGTGGACTGGGAAGCGCGGCTGACCAGCAATGACGGTTACGCGCTGCGCGAAGCAGCCGTGGCGGGTGCGGGCCTGGTGCTGCAGCCGACCGCGCTGCTTGCCGGTGAAATCGCGGCAGGACGATTGAAGCCACTGCTGCGTGACCATCTGCCCGAACCACGGCCGATGCACCTGATCTACCTGCCCGACCGTCGCTCTCGACCGCGGCTGCAGTGTTTCGTCGATTTCGTCATGACGAAGCTGGGGACGTAGATCCACGCATGGTGTGGATGGCGGTGGGTGCCGACCGTTGGTCGGCACACCTGTTTCAATCATTCGCTGCAGAGAGCTCCTGCCCACGCACCTGCGCCGCACGCAGTGCCTTTTCCACCAGCGTTTCAAACCCGCCGGCCTGGAAACTCTCGATCGCCGCCTGCGTGGTGCCGTTGGGCGAGGTCACCCGGCGACGCAGTTCGGCCGGGCTTTCACCGGCTTCGTCCAGCATGCGCGAGGCGCCCAGCAGCGTCTGCACCACAAGCGTGCGCGCCGCCTCTGCAGGCAGGCCCTGTGCGATACCCGCCGCTTCCATCGCTTCTGCCAGCAGGAACACATAGGCCGGGCCACTGCCGGATACGGCGGTGACCGAGTCCATCTGCGCTTCGTCGTCGATCCACACCGTGCGTCCTGCGCTGGCCAGAACGCGTTCGGCCTGCGCATGCTGCTGCGCATCCACCGAGGGCGTTGCATACAGACCGGTAACCCCTGCACCGAGCAGCGCCGGCGTGTTGGGCATCGCGCGCACCACCGGCAGCGAACCACCCAACCAGCGCTGCAGCTGCGGGCTGGTGATGCCGGCGGCGATCGAGATGACCAAGGGTTTGTGCGCCTGCGCCAGCACCTGCAGTGACTGGCAGACATCGCGCAGCACCTGCGGTTTCACTGCCAGCAGCCACGTATCGCCCTGTGCCGCCGCGTCGGTCGCGTTGTCATGGGTCTGCACGCCGAAATCAGCAGCGAGTGCTTCTCGCAGTTCGGCCACCGGTTCGGCCACGTGGATGTGCGTGGCCGGCACGCCCTGCCGGATCAGGCCGGCGATCAGGCTGCGGGCCATGTTGCCGCCGCCAATGAAGGTGATGGAATCAGCTGCCATGGGAATCTCCTTGGAATCAGGCAGGGCGCGGACGCGCGCCGAACAGGGCGGTGCCGATGCGCACCAGGGTGGCACCTTCGGCAATGGCTTCAGCGTAGTCGCTGCTCATGCCCATCGACAGGGTGTCCACCTGCGGATGACGGACCGCCAGTGTCTCGAAAAGTGTGCGCATGCGCACGAACGCATCGCGTCGGCGCTCGGCCTCGGGCCACGGCGCAGGAATCGCCATCAGGCCGCGCAACCGCAGCTTGGGTTCGGCGAGGATGGCCGCGGCCAACGCCTCCACGTCCTCCGGCACGCAGCCGTGCTTGCTCGATTCGTCATCGATGTTGACCTGGATGAGCACGTTCAGCGGGCCACGTTCAGCGGGGCGGTAGCGGGCCAGGGCGGTGACCAGCTTGGGCCGGTCCACGCTCTGCACCCAGTCGAAGTGCGTGGCCACCGGCTCGGCCTTGTTCGACTGCAGGTGGCCGATCAGGTGCCATTCCAGGCCCAGGTGATGCAGTTCCTGCATCTTGGCCAGCGCCTCCTGCACGTAGTTCTCGCCGAAGGCGGTCTGGCCCTGCGCGGCAAGGGCCGCGACGGCCTCGGCCGGCTGGGTCTTGGACACCGCCAGCAGGCGCGGCGGTGGCCGCCCGGCGGCATCGGCGGCGTTGTGCAGGTTGCTCAGGATCTGGGGCAGGGGAGTGGCCACGTAACGCGTTCCGTTCAATCAGGAGGCTATACTGCCGCCCGGGGAAAGATCCTTCCAGTCGAAGCCGTTATTGGGGAGTAGCCGCTCATGGATATCGCCGAGCTGTTGGCGTTTTCCGTAAAGAACAAAGCGTCCGACCTGCATCTGTCCGCAGGCCTGCCGCCGATGATCCGTGTGGACGGCGATGTTCGCCGGATCAACATTCCAGCCCTGGACCACAAGCAGGTCCATGCGCTGGTGTACGACATCATGTCCGACAAGCAGCGCCGCGATTACGAGGAGTTCCTCGAAGTCGACTTCTCCTTCGAGATTCCGTCGCTGGCGCGCTTCCGTGTCAATGCGTTCAACCAGAACCGTGGCGCCGGTGCGGTGTTCCGTACCATTCCGTCCGAAGTGCTGACCCTGGAAGACCTGGCCTGCCCGCCGCTGTTCCGCGAGGTGATTCAGCAGCCGCAGGGGCTGATCCTGGTGACCGGCCCGACCGGTTCGGGCAAGTCGACCACGCTGGCGGCGATGATCGACTACATCAACAAGAACGAATACGGCCATATCCTCACTGTCGAGGATCCGATCGAATTCGTGCACACCTCGCAGAAGTGCCTGATCAACCAGCGCGAAGTGCATCGCGATACGCACGGCTTCAACGAGGCGCTGCGCTCGGCATTGCGTGAGGACCCGGACATCATCCTGGTCGGCGAACTGCGTGACCTGGAAACCATCCGCCTGGCGCTGACCGCCGCGGAAACCGGCCACCTGGTGTTCGGCACCCTGCACACCAGTTCGGCGGCCAAGACCATCGACCGCATCATCGACGTGTTCCCGGCCGGCGAGAAGCCGATGGTGCGCTCGATGCTGTCCGAATCGCTGCGCGCGGTCATTTCGCAGGCGCTGCTGAAGAAGGTCGGTGGCGGTCGTACCGCCGCGTGGGAAATCATGGTCGGCACCCCGGCCATCCGCAACCTGATCCGCGAAGACAAGGTGGCGCAGATGTATTCGGCCATCCAGACCGGCCAGCAGTACGGCATGATGACCCTGGACCAGCACCTGCAGGACCTGGTCAAGCGCAGCCTGATCACCCGCAACCAGGCCCGCGAATACGCCAAGGACAAGCGTCTGTTCGAGTAAGGCGAGGCAATGACGGGGCAGGGCGCAGCACTACGCCATCGGCCCCGCGCTGTTTCCTCCACCGACCGATTCCTGGTACATGCCCCATTGGGAGCCCGCCGTGAACACCACCGCGACCACCATCGATTTCACCTCGTTCCTCAAGCTGATGGCGCACCAGCGCGCCTCGGACCTGTTCATCACCGCTGGCATGCCGCCGGCGATCAAGGTCAACGGCAAGATCTCGCCGATCACCCAGACCCCGCTCACGCCCCAGCAGAGCCGCGACCTGGTGCTGAACGTGATGACGCCGGCGCAGCGCGAGGAATTCGAAAAGACCCACGAATGCAACTTCGCCATCGGCCTGTCCGGTGTCGGCCGCTTCCGTGTGAGCTGCTTCTACCAGCGCAACCAGGTCGGCATGGTGCTGCGTCGCATCGAGACGCGCATCCCGACCGTGGAAGAGCTGAGCCTGCCGCCGATCATCAAGACCCTGGCGATGACCAAGCGCGGCATCATCCTGTTCGTCGGCGCTACCGGTACCGGTAAATCCACGTCGCTGGCAGCGATGATCGGTTACCGCAACCAGAATTCGACCGGGCACATCATCACCATCGAAGACCCGATCGAATTCGTGCACAAGCACGAGGGCTGCATCATCACCCAGCGCGAAGTCGGTATCGATACCGACAGCTGGGAAGCCGCGCTGAAGAACACCCTGCGCCAGGCCCCGGATGTGATCATGATCGGCGAGGTGCGTACCCGCGAGGGCATGGACCACGCCATCGCCTTCGCCGAAACCGGCCATCTGGTGCTGTGCACGCTGCACGCCAACAACGCCAACCAGGCGATGGACCGCATCGTCAATTTCTTCCCGGAAGATCGCCGCAACCAGCTGTTGATGGATCTGTCGCTGAACCTCAAGGGCGTGGTCGCGCAGCAGTTGATTCCTTCGCCGGATGGCCGCTCGCGCAAGGTGGCGATGGAGATCCTGCTGGGCACGCCGCTGGTGCAGGACTACATCCGCGACGGCGAGATCCACAAGCTGAAGGAACTGATGAAGGAATCGGTCCAGCTGGGCATGAAGACCTTCGACCAGAGCCTGTTCGAGCTGTACCAGGCCGGTGAGATCAGCTACGAGGACGCACTGCGCTACGCCGATTCGCAGAACGAAGTGCGCCTGCGCATCAAGCTCAGCCAGGGCGGCGATGCCCGCACCCTGTCGCAGGGGCTGGATGGCGTGGAGATTTCAGAGGTCCGGTAACAAGCGCGCCGGCCACCGGCGCCAGTGCGATGGATGGCAGGACGGATTCATGAAATCCAGTCATGACCGACTGCCATCCAGGTCGTTCAATCCGCCGGCCCTGCAGGCGTATCGTCATCGCTCCCCTACTGGAGCACGACGATGCAGACACGTGAACTCGGCCGCAGCGGCCTGAAAGTCTCCGCCCTGGGCCTGGGCTGCATGGGCCTGAGCCACGGCTACGGTCCCGCCGTCGAGCAGAGCCAGGGCATCGCCCTGCTGCATGCGGCGGTTGAACGCGGCGTTACCTTCTTCGACACCGCCGAAGTCTATGGGCCGTATACCAACGAAGATCTGCTCGGCAAAGCGCTGGCGCCGCACCGCGACAAGCTGGTGATCGCCACCAAGTTCGGCTTCAAGGACGCACGGGTCGACACTGGCCTGGACAGTCGCCCTGAGAACATCCGAGCGGTGGCCGAGGCCAGCCTCAAACGCCTGCGCACGGACCATATCGACCTGTTCTACCAGCACCGTGTGGATCCGAACGTGCCGATCGAGGACGTCGCCGGTACCGTGCGTGACCTGATCGCCGAGGGCAAGGTGCGCCACTTCGGCTTGTCCGAAGCCAGTGCGGCCACGGTGCGTCGTGCCCATGCCGTGCAACCGGTGGCTGCAGTGCAGAGCGAGTATTCGCTGTGGTGGCGCGAACCGGAACGCGAACTGCTGCCGGCGCTGCAGGAACTGGGCATCGGCTTCGTTCCGTTCAGTCCGCTGGGTCGCGGTTTCCTGACCGGCGCGATCAACGCCGACACCACCTTCGCCGACAATGATTTCCGCAACACCGTGCCTCGCTTCGAAGTGGAAGCACGCCGCGCCAATCAAGCGCTGGTTGACCGCATCGCCACGATCGCGGCGGCGCGGGGTGCCACCCCGGCACAGGTCGCGCTGGCCTGGCTGCTGGCGCAGGCGCCCTGGATCGTGCCGATTCCGGGTACGACCAAGATCCATCGCCTGGAAGAGAACCTGGCCGCCGCCGACCTGCAGTTGTCGCCGGCCGAGCTGGAGCGTATCGCGCAGACACTGCAGGAGATCGCCATCGTCGGCGAGCGCTACAACGCGCAGCGTGCGGCACAGGCCAAGGGCTGATTGCGCCGGGTGCGTTCTGCGGTGGGTGCGGACTCTCGCCCCGTGGTGGGTGCGGACCGTTGGTCCGCACGCCTCACCCCGCCATCGGCCCGCGCAATGCATCAAGCACGGTGCGCATCGCCACGGTGACGTGCCGGCGCGACGGGTAGTACGCGTAGTAGCCGTCGAAGTGCGGGCACCAGTCATCCAGTGTTGATTGCAGCCGGCCCTCCTGCAGGGCCGCCTGCACCTGGTCCTCGGGCAGCCAGGCCAGGCCACTGCCGGCCAGTGCTGCCGCCCGCGTCATGCCCATGGTGTTGAAGGTCCATTGGCCGGAGACGCGGATGCTCAGTTCGTTGCCGTCCTGGCCGAAATCCCACGGCATCAGGCCGCCATGGGTGGGCAGGCGCAGGGTGATGCAGTTGTGCGTGGCCAGATCGTGCGGATGCACCGGCGCCACGTGCTGGCGGAAGTATGACGGCGCGCCCACCACGCGCATGCGTAGCGGCGGGCTGATCGGCAGCGCCACCATGTCGCGTGCCAGGCGCTCACCGAGACGGATGCCGATGTCGTAGCGCTCGGCGACGATGTCGGCCAGGCCGTAATCGGTGGTCAGCTCGACCTTCAGGTCGGGGTACTGCTGCAGCAGCGGCGCCAGTCTTGGCCACGCCAGGTATTCGGCGGCGTGGCCGGTGGCATTGATGCGGATGGTGCCTGCGGGCCGCTCGCGGTATTCGGCCAGTGCGGCCAGTTCGTCTTCGATCTCGGCCAGGCGCGGGGCCAGGGTTTCCAGCAGGCGGGCACCGGCCTCGGTGGTGGCGACGCTGCGGGTGGTGCGGGTCAGCAGGCGCACGCTCAGTCGTTCTTCCAGCGCGCGCATGGCGTGGCTGAGGGCGGACTGGGAGACGCCCAGCTGGGCGGCGGCCTTGGTGAAGCTGCCTTCGCGGGCGACGTGGACGAAGGCTTGCAGGTCGTTGAGGTTTTCACGCGGCATGAGGGAATGATACGGCCGGGCTGCGCCCGGCGCCCGCGGAGGCCGGAGCAACGGCAACGGCAAAAGCGAGCTTCCTGTGGGATTGCGGGGTGGGTCCGGTTGCGGGGGACGCTGCAAGTACGTCCACATGTAAGCTCGGTCGCGCCTTGCTCGTGTGCGCTGTCCTGCGCACACGGCAAGACCGGGGTTGGGCGTCCTGCCCAACCCGCCCGAGGCATGCCTCGGGCCCATGGCGCTCACGCCCCCGCAACCGGA
>NZ_JBBPFR010000017.1:0-89863 GCF_037969685.1 Stenotrophomonas sp. G106K1
ATACTGGGGATGCCGGCCAGCGGCCGGCACTACCGCTTCAGCGTCGGCAGCGTCTGCTTCAACGCGTCGATGCCCTGCCACGGGTCCGACTTCAAACGCTTCGCCCGCGCCAATGCCTTGTCCATCGGAAACGCGTCGGCAGCGCCGACCCGCGCCAGCTCTTCCCAGCGCAGCGGCACCGCCACGCCCGCGCTCGCTCGCGCACGCAGCGACCACGAACACACGCTGGTCGCGCCGCGTGTATTGCGCAGCCAGTCGATGAAGATCACGCCGCTGCGCTTGGCCTTGCTCATCGTCGCCACGTAGCGGTCCGGGGCCTGTTCGGCCATCGCCTGCGCGAACGCCTCGCAGAACGCTTTCGCGTCCTCCCAGTCCGCCTTGGGCAGCAGCGGCACCACCACATGCACGCCCTTGCCACCCGACAACCGCACGAAGCTCTGCAGCCCGGTCTCCTGCAATCGATCGCGCACGTCGCGCGCGCCGCGCTTGACGTCGGCCCAGCTCACGCCCTCACCCGGATCAAGATCGAACACCAGCCTGTCGGGATGTACGGGATCGGCCACCGTCGCCCCCCAGGGATGCAGCTCCAGGGTGTTCATCTGCACCAGCTGCAGCAGCCCGCGTTCGTCATCGATATAGACATAGTCCTCGCGCCCGCTTTTCTGCTGCAGCGGCACTGCATGCACGGCGTCGCCCAGGCCCTGGCCGTGGTGCTTCTGGAAGAAACAGGCCTTGCCCACGCCATCGGGACAGCGCAGCAGCGACAGCGGTCGTCCACTGATTTCCGGCAGGATCCAGCGCGCCATCTGCCGGTAGTAGTCGGCAACGTCACCCTTGCTGAGCTTCTTCTTCGCAAACACCACACGCTCGGGATGGGTGATGGCCACGTCGTCGCCATCATCGGCCGGTGCTGCACTCATCGCCAGATCCTCCTTCTTCTTGTCACTGCGCAGTCGCTTGAAACTGGCCTGGCGCAGCAATCCTTCCTTGCCCCAGCCACGGAACGCGACCTCGGCCACCGTCACCGGCTTCACCCAGCGCACGCTGGCCGCACGGAAGGGGACATGCGACGGCAGCTGCAGCACCGCTGCGTTCACCGCCAGCGGTGCCAGCGTGGCCGAAAGCGCGCGCAGACCTTCATCGTCGAAGCCGGTACCGACCCGGCCAACATAGCGCAAGCCGCCCTTGTCCGGCGTGGCCAGCAGCAGCGAACCAAATCCCACCCGCGAGCCTTTTGGCGCGGTGTGGCCGATGATCAGGAATTCATCGGTGTCCTCGTGCTTCACCTTCACCCAGCTGCGTGCACGGGCGTTCACATAGGGCGCGTCGATCTGCTTGCTGACGATGCCTTCGAAACCCGCCTTGCCGCTGGCGTCGAACACCGCCGGGCCATGGTCGATGACGTGCTCGCTGAAGGCCAGCGTGCCAACTGCGTCGCCGATCAGTTCCTTCAGCAGTGCCTTGCGTTCCAGCAGTGGCGCGCGGCTGATATCGACGCCGGCCACGCCCGGCAGATCGAACACGATGTAGCGCAGCGGTTGTTTCGAGCTGCCGTCGATCACCCTCTGCAGCACGACGAAGTCGCTGCGGCCGTTGTCATCCAGTACCACCAGTTCCCCATCCAGGCGCGCATCGCTTACCGGCAGCGCCTGTACGGCCTGCACCACTTCGGGAAAATCCGCGGTCCAGTCCAGGCCATTGCGCGAGCGCAGCTTTACCTCGCCCGCGTGCAGATCGGCCAGCAGCCGGTAGCCATCCCACTTGATCTCGTGCAGCCAGCGCTCGCCGTCGGGCGCGCTGTCGCGATGATCGGTGAGCTGTGGTTTGAACTGATGCGGATAATCCTTGTCATGCGCCCCGTCCAGCTTCAGCGCGCGCGCACGCCAGCGTGCATCGGCCTTGCGTGGATGTGCGGTACGCGGCGCTGGCGCCGCCTTCTTCGCAGAAACGCGGGTGGTCTTCGCAGGTTTCCGGGTCGGCGCGTGCAGCAGATCGTCCGCTTCGGCATCCCGTGCCTGCTCGTCATCGCGCTTGATCAGCAACCACTGCACCTGGCGGCCCTTCATCGCCGTGCGCACCAGCTTCCAGCCACCGGCCAGACGCTGCCCATGCAGCACGAAGTCGATCTTGCCGGCCGCCAGTGCTTGCAGCGGATCGCCTTCGCAGGCCCAGCTGCCGTGGTCGAATACAACGACGTGGCCAGCACCGTAGTGTCCTTCCGGAATGTCACCTTCGAAGCCGGCATAGGACAGCGGATGGTCTTCCACCTCCACCGCCAGGCGCTTCTCACCCACCCGCAGCGACGGTCCCTTCGGCACCGCCCAGCTCTTCAGAACGCCATCCATCTCCAGGCGGAAATCGTAGTGACGGCTGCTGGCGTGGTGCAGTTGGACCACGAAGATCGGCCGGCGCTGCGGATTGCCTCGTGCCGCTGCATCGTCCGGCTCCGGGGTCTGTCCGCTGCCTCCGCCCAGCCGACGCTTGCGCCGGTACTGATGCAACGACATCGCTCAACCTTCCTTGCGTCGCGCGGCGGTCTTCTTTGCAGCCTTCTTCGCAGGGGCCTTTTTTGCCGGTGACTTCTTCGCCGCTGTCTTCCTGGCCGATGCCTTGCCCGCTGCCGCCTTCTTCGCCGGCGTGCGCTTGTTGGCATCCAGGCTCTTCTGCAGCAGCGACATGAAGTCCACCACGTTGGTGGTGGCATCTTCGTGCGGTGCCGGCTCGTCTTCTACCTTGGTCGTGCCGCCCTTGGACTTGATGCGCTTGTTCAGCACCTGCTGCAGGCGTTCGCGGAATTCATCGTGGTACTGCGACGGATCCCAGTCGCCGGCCATCGACTCGATCAGCTGCTCGGCCATCGCCGTTTCCTTGCTGGTGATGCGGTAATCGACCAGCTTTCCACTGGGCAGTTTGTAGTCGTCAGGCTCGACCAGTTCCTGTGGGTAACGCAGGATCATCAGCACCAGTGCGGCGTCGTTGGGCATCACCGCGCACAGGTACTCGCGCGTGCGCACCACCACCCGTGCGATACCGACCTTACCGGTGCTGCGAAGTGTTTCCCGCAGCAGCACATAGCCCTTCTCGGCCTTTTTCCCGGGCACCAGCAGATAGGGTTTTTCGTAGTAGCGTGGATCGATCTGGCTGGCGTCGACGAAGGTCTCCACCTCCACGGTCTCATGGCTTTCCGGCGCCGCCGAACGGATATCGTCTTCCTCCAGCACGACATAGCTGCCCTTGTCGTACTCGAAGGCTTTGACGATGTCCTTCCACGGCACTTCCTCGCCGGTATCGGCGTTGACCCGTTCGAAGCGGATCGGTTTGCGGTCGCGCGAATCGAGCATGCGGAAGTGCAGGTCGACCTTGCGCTCGCCGGACATCAGCGAGACCGGTACGTTGAGCAGGCCGAAGGAAAGCGTACCGGTCCAGATCGGGCGGGCCATGATGCGCACCTGGGTTTCAGCAGGGGTAGCCAGCTTCGGCCGGCTACCGTGAAACAACCGTGTCGGCAACGTGCACGCCGTGCGGGTAGGGCCGGCCGCTCGCCGGCCGCTCGTTCAATACTGGGGATGCCGGCCAGCGGCCGGCACTACTGCAGCAGTGGCCTCACCGCAGCGGCCGGGATATGGTCCAGCGCGCGCCAGGCATCTTCCACCACCGGCTGCGCCTGTGCCCAGTTCAGGCGCGACTGTCCGCGCATCTGGTCCCAGTGCTCGGCCAGTTCGCCACAGGTATCGGCGCCACCGCCACGCGGCCAGTCGGCGGCGTGCGTGGTCAGCGCGAAGGCATACACCGGGCACAGATCGCGCCAGTTGCGATGCCCCTGTCCGCGACGTTCCTCGTAGTCGCTCAGCATGTACTGCAGGTAATCCTGCGCCACCGCTTGGGGGTCCTCCGTGCGGCGGGTCCGGCGCTGCGCGCTGCGCTGGCCAAGCGGATCCAGCAGGGCGTTGAACACGGACGGGGCGGGGCGTTCAAGACGGGGCATGGCCGGCTCCTGCAGCAGGGCGGGTGGGCAGGAATACGCGCGCTGCCGTTATCCAGTCGTGACAAAGATGTTCATGACGCCAGGTTCGCAGTGGCTTTACCTTGTCCGCGCTCTAGTGGGGGCCTACCGGAGGAACGCCCCATGACCATCACCCGTGACCCCCTGCGTGAGAACCACACCCCCGAGCCGGGCGAACAGCGCGGCAAACACGATCTGGCCGACGCCGAGGACCGTGGCGCCGGCATGTCGACACCGGACGAGGGCGCATTGCCCGTCGTGCGCCGGCCTGAACAGGCCGCCCAGGATCGCAAGGACTGCGGTGACCGCAATCGCGGTGGCCAGGAAAGCCCGCTGAAGCGACGCGAGCGCAAGCAGCACGCGAGCGACAACCAGGACGAGGCGCTGGAAGAGACCTTCCCGGCCAGCGACCCGACCTCGCCGTTCGTGCCAGCCAAGGCCCCGGATTGACTTGGCGTGCCGGCCAGGGCCTCCGGCCTACGGGTAAGTGCCGGCCGCTGGCCGGCAACCTCCTTGACTCCTGCACGGAGCGATGCCGGCCAGTAGCCGGCACTACCGCTTCAGCGCCATGACCACTGCAAGCCCACGCTGGCGCGGCGGTCCGGCCCGGGTTCGAAGAACCGGCCGTTGCCGTCATTGACGATCACCGAACCGATGTAGCGCTGGTCCAGCACGTTGTCGACACGCGCGAATGCGCGCAGGTCACCGGACTGCAGCGTCCACCTGTGGCCGGCCTCCAGGTTCAGCAGCGCATATCCCGGCGCGCGCTCGGTGGCGATGTCGTTCACCACCACGTCGCTGCTGGCCGCAGCTTCCAGCGCCCACTGCCAGTCCCCCGGCGACCACTGCAGGCGGGCATGCGCCTGCTGCCGGGGCACGCCGGGCAGGCGGCTGCCGGCGGCAACCACGGTGTCGGGCACCGCGCAGTTGCTGGCCGCACAGGCCAGGTACGACGAACGCACCTGCGCCTGCAGCCAGGTCCAGGCCAACTGCAGGTCCAGCTGCTCGGCCAGCGGCTGCCGGTACTGCAACTCCACACCCTGGCGACGGGTGCGGCCGATGTTGCGGTAAGTGCTGCGACCGTTGGTATTGCTGGCAACGGCCAGCTCATCGTCGGTATCTGCACGGAACAGGCTGACATCGAGCTGCCTTCCATCCTGCGCACGCCACTTGCTGCCCACTTCCAGGCTGCGGCTGCGGGCGGCCGCAAGATCCAGCGCAAGCCCGGCCTGGCCATCGGCGCGGTAGCCCAGCTCATTGAACGTCGGGGTTTCAAAACCACGGCCCACGGCCGCGTGCAGGCGCCACTGCGGGCTTGCCTCGAAGCTGACACCGGCCGCCGGCGTGGTGGCCTGGTAGCGGCGGCGGCCGCTGTCGGCCGGGTTGCGCCCGACGATGTAGCGATCATCCGATTCGAAGCGCACCGAGCTGTGGCGCAGCCCGGCCAGCAGCGACCAGCGCGGGCTCCATTGCCACCACGCCTGCGCGAACTGGTCCACGTTCTGCACGATGTCGATCTGGTCGCGACGCAGGCGGCCGCGTACCCCCACGGTGGTGCCAACGAAGTTCTCGTAGCCGGTGCGATGCTGGCGCTGGCGATCGGCATTCACGCCCACCACCAGATCCAGCGGGCGGCCCCACAGATCGCCGTTCCAGCCCCAGCGCACGTCCAGCCCGCCGTAACCGCCATCCAGGTCGATCACGCCACCGGCGTGTAGCTCGCTGTTGCGCTGTGCGCTGGGCGGAATCGGCAGGTACTGACTCACCGCGCGCTGCCCGGCATAGCCCATCAGCTGCCAGCGCTGCGCACCGGCTTCACGGGTCCAGCGCAGGCCTGCCTGCTGCTGGCGCACCGATTTACGGGTGTTGTACTGCTCAGCCACCGCCGTGGCCTGGCGCGGGTCGGCCGCCACCTGCGCGCGGGTCAGCCCCAGCGGGTCCTGCGCGTTGGGCGCGTCCAGCGCGTTGAGCAGCAGTTCCACGCGGCCGCCAGCGAGCTCGGTGCCCAGCCGCGCGTTCAACGATTCGCGGCGCGCACGGCTGTGGTCACGCCAGCCATCGGTACTGAAATGGTTGGCGGCCACGTTGTAGTCGATGCCCTTGCCCGCCCCGCGCAGCTGCGCGCCGACGCTGAGCGTGTTGTCGGCACCGGCATTCACCCGCAGCCTCCACGGGTCACCGGCCTGGCCCTGCGCGCTCCACACCTGCAGCACGCCCCCGGACGAGTTGCCGTACAGGGCCGAGAACGGCCCGCGCAGCACCTCGATGCGCTCGGCACCGAGCAGGCTGGCATGCGACAGCTGGCCCTGGCCATCGGGCATGGTCGCCGGCACGCCATCGATCAACACCCGCACCCCGCGCACGCCAAAGGTCGAACGGGCGCCGAAGCCTCGGATCGACAGCTGGGTGTCCTGCGCGAAGTTCTGCCGGTCCCGGGCCAGCAGGCCCGGCACCCCGCCCAGCGCCTCGGACAGCTGCGCGTTGGCGCCGGTACGATCGGCATCGATCCACACCGTATCCAGGCTGGCGGGCAGGGCGAAGGGATCCACGCCCGGTACCCGCGCGGCCTGCACCTGCACAGCCGGCAGCGCAGTCGGCGAGGGCGCGGCCCCCACCGCCAAAGGCGACAGCAGCAGGGCGGACAGCAGCAGGCAATGACGTCGTGCGGCGGGATTCATGATTCAGGTTGATGGATCGGGCGGCAACGCACGCCATGGTACGGGCAGGCGGATGACGATGGCGGCGGCCAGCCCCGGCAGGCTTTGTTACGATGGGTCGGTTTCGGCCGACAGGCCGCAAGCCGCGTGGCGCAATTCCTCCCCCTTTCCGTCTACCGAACGAGTACCGCCGTGTCCTTCTTTGCAAACGTGGAACTGGTCCCAGGCGACCCGATCCTGGGCCTGACCGAGGCGTACAACGCCGACAGCCGCCCGACCAAGGTCAACCTGGGTGTGGGCATCTACTACGACGAGAGCGGCCGCATTCCGCTGCTGCGCGCCGTCAAGCAGATCGAGCAGCAGCTCGCCAACGAAGCCAAACCGCGCGGCTACCTGCCGATCGATGGCCTGCCGGCATACACCCAGGCCACCCGTGAGCTGGTGTTCGGCAAGGATTCGCCGCTGCTGGCCGCCGGCCGCGTCACCACCGCACAGACGGTCGGTGGCAGCGGTGCGCTGCGCGTCGGCGCCGACGTGCTGAAGAAGCTGCTGCCGCACGCCACCGTCGCGCTGAGCAACCCGAGCTGGGAAAACCACCGCGCCGTGTTCAGCGCCGCTGGTTTCGAGGTGGTGGATTACACCTACTTCGACCCGACCACCCACGGTGTGAACTTCGACGGCCTGCTGGCCGACCTGGGCAAGCTGGAAGCGGGTACCGTGGTGCTGCTGCACGCCTGCTGCCACAACCCCACCGGCGCCGACCTCACCGTCAGCCAGTGGAAGCAGGTCGCGCAGCTGCTGAAGGACCGCCAGCTGTTCCCCTTCATCGACATGGCCTACCAGGGCTTCGACAAGGGCATCGAGCAGGACGGCGCCGCGGTGCGCATCATCGCCGAGGCCGGCATCGACAGCTTCATCGTCGCCAACTCGTACTCCAAGTCGTTCTCGCTGTATGGCGAGCGCGTGGGTGCGCTGTCGATGGTGGCGCCGACCGCCGCTGACGCCAAGGCCGTGCAGTCGCAGGTCAAGCGCGTGATCCGCACGATCTACTCCAGCCCGTCCACCCACGGTGCTGCACTGGTTGCCGGTGTGCTGACCAACCCGGAACTGCGTGCGATGTGGGAGCAGGAACTGACCGAGATGCGCGAGCGCATCCACGCCCTGCGCCAGGGCCTGGTCGAGAAGCTGGCCGCCGCCGGCGCCCCGCAGTTCGGCTTCATCAACGAGCAGGCCGGCATGTTCTCGTACTCCGGCCTGAGCCGCGAACAGGTCGAGCGCCTGCGCGACGAGTTCGGCATCTACGCCGTCGGCACCGGCCGCATCTGCGTGGCCGCGCTGAACCAGAACAACCTGGAATACGTCGCCAAGGCCGTGGCCACCGTCGCCAAGGGCTGAAGCACCACTCCAGCAAGCAGTGGAAACAAAGGCGCCGCAAGGCGCCTTTGTTTTTGCTTTTGCCTTTGCCAAAACCACCGCGCTCGCGGCCAACCCTGAAGCGCGCGGGAGGGAGAGGCAGTGCAGGACCGTTGGCGCCATGGATGGCGCCATCGAGCTTACATGGACGTACTTGCAGCGTGTCCTGCATTGCCTCCCCCTCCCACGCGCCTCGATGAAAGGAAGGCGCCACGACCGCAACGCCTCTGGAAACGATTACGCCTTCCCCGCTCACCCACGCGCAAGTCAGACCAGCGACAATAGGCGTTTCCCCGTTGCCGAGACCTGCCCGCCCATGTCCCGTACCTCGTTGACCCGCTTCCTGATCCAGCAGCAGCACGCCGGCCGCATCAACGCCGACCTGCGCCAGCTGATCGCGGTCGTCGCCCGCGCCTGCACCAGCATCTCCATCGCCGTCAGCAAGGGCGCCCTCGGTGGCGTGCTCGGCGAGGCCGGCACCGGCAACGTGCAGGGCGAAGCGCAGAAGAAGCTGGATGTCATCAGCAACGAGATCCTGCTGGAAGCCAACGCCTGGGGTGGTCACCTCGCTGCCTGCGCATCGGAGGAAATGGACCACAGCCAGCCGGTGCCGGACATCTACCCGCGTGGCGATTTCCTGCTGTTGTTCGATCCCCTCGATGGCAGCTCCAACATCGACGTCAACGTCTCCGTCGGCACCATCTTCTCGGTGCTGCGTTGCCCGACCAACGTCGAACTGCCTGGCGATGACGCCTTCCTGCAGCCGGGCAGCAAGCAGATCGCCGCCGGCTACTGCATCTACGGGCCCAGCACGCAGCTGGTGCTGACTGTCGGCCACGGTACCCACGCCTTCACCCTCGACCGCGAAACCGGCGAGTTCCTGCTGACCACCGAGAACATGCAGATCCCGGCGGCCACCCAGGAATTCGCCATCAACATGTCCAACCAGCGGCACTGGGAAGCGCCGATGCAGGCCTACGTGGAAGATCTGCTGGCCGGCAAGGAAGGCCCGCGCGGGAAGAACTTCAACATGCGCTGGATCGCCAGCATGGTCGCCGACGTGCATCGCATCCTGACCCGCGGCGGCATCTTCATCTACCCGTGGGACAAGAAGGAACCGGGCAAGGCCGGCAAGCTGCGCCTGATGTACGAAGCCAACCCGATGGGCCTGCTGGTGGAGCAGGCGGGCGGTGCGGCCTGGACCGGTCGCGAGCGCATCACCGACGTGGAACCCGACCAACTGCACCAGCGCGTGCCGGTGTTCCTCGGTTCGCGCGAAGAGGTCGCCGAGGCCGTGCGTTATCACCAGGAGCATGACGCGAAGAGCGTCTGACAGCGGCCATCCCTACAGCGGTCATGGCAGATTGATGACATGACCGCAGGGTGACAGCAGTGGCAGCAAACGGCACCATCAAGCCCTTGCCGTCGAAGGAATGCACGCATGCACGAGCCGGGCCCTATCGATTTCATCGAGGTCATCCACAACGCCGTCCCCAGCGACGTGTGCGCTGCGATCGTCGCGCGCATGCGTGCAAGCCAGGGCCTGAAACCCGGTGCGGTGGGCAGCGGTGTGTTCCCGGAACTCAAGCACAGCAAGGATCTGCGGATCAGCGGCGTGGAGGGCTGGCAGGATGTGGACCAGCAGCTGCAACAGGCGGTTTTTGCCGGTCTGCAGACTTATCTACGCCGTTATCCACAGGCATTGATCGCGCCGCTGATGTTGCAGATCCAGGACAGCAACGGCCAGCCGCGACGCCTGTCGGCCGAGGATTTCCCCGACATGGCGCCGGAGCAGCTGGCGGATCTGGCGCGCACCTGCCTGCGCCCGGGCGCGATCAACCTGCAGTGGTACACAGCGGGCGAGGGTGGTTACCCGTACTGGCACTGCGAGCTGTACCCGAAGGACGCGCAGGCCGAGACCCTGCACCGGCATGTGTTGTGGACGCTGTACCTCAACGACGACTTCGACGAAGGCGAAACCGAGTTCCTGTTCCAGGGGCGGAAGATCGCACCGCGCACCGGCAGTCTGTTGATTGCGCCGACGGCGTTCACCCATACCCATCGTGGCAACCGGCCGCAGGGGGGCGACAAGTTCATCGCCACCAGCTGGATCCTGTTCCAAAGCGCGCAGAAGTTGTTTGGGGGGGGCTGATGCGCAGCACCGCGCTGCGACCGCCGCTACCTAAAACAGACTGCCCTGCGGTGTGTCCACCTTCGGCGTCAACGGCTTCAAGAACCTGCTGCAGTCCAGCTTCGGCCAGTGGCTGTTCTGCGCATTGAAGCCCAGCCGCTTGCGCGCCAGCTTGAAGCGGTTGTTCAGCAGCTCCGCATATACGCCCTGGCCACGCATGCGCGTGCCGAACTGGCTGTCGTAATCCTTGCCGCCGCGCAGCTGCTGGATGGTGCTCATCACGTGTGCGGCGCGATCTGGATGATGGGTATCCAGCCAATCGCGGAACAGCGGCGCCACTTCCAGCGGCAAGCGCAGCAGCACGTAGCCTGCAGTACTGGCGCCGGCATCGTGCGCAGCCTCCAGAACGGTTTCCAGTTCGCTGTCGTTGATCCAGGGGATCACCGGCGCCACCATCACACCCACCGGAATGCCCGCTTCGTGCAGGCGCTTCATCGCACGTAGCCGTGCATGGGGTGCCGAGGCGCGCGGCTCCAGTTTCGCCGACAGGTGCGGATCCAGCGAGGTCACCGAGAAATGCACGCTGACCAGGTTCTCCGCCGCCAGTGGTGCGAGCAGATCGACGTCGCGCTCGACCAGCGCATTCTTGGTGATCAGCGAGAACGGATGTTTCGTTTCGAGCATCACTTCGATCAGCTGGCGGGTCAGCTTGAACTTGCGTTCGATCGGCTGGTACGCGTCGGTGTTGATGCCCAGCGCGATCGGCTGCGGCACGTAGCCTGGCTTCGACAGTTCCTTGCGCAGCAGCTGTGGCGCGTTGGTCTTGGCAAACAGCTTGGTCTCGAAGTCCAGGCCAGGCGACAGGTTCAGATAGGCATGCGAGGGGCGCGCGAAGCAGTAGGAGCAGCCGTGCTCGCAGCCTCGATACGGATTCACCGATTGGCTGAAGCCGACGTCCGGGGAGTTGTTGCGGCTGATGATGCTGCGAGCGGTCTCCGCGCGTACTTCGGTGCGCAGGCGCGGGGCGAGGAATTCTTCGCTCTCGTCCATCGCCCAGCCGTCGTCCACCGCCTCGCTGACGGTGCTTTCGAAGCGCCCGGCAAGGTGGGACGTGGAACCTCGGCCTTTGATCGCAATACCCATTGCCGCAGGTTACGTCGCGGCCGTCTCAACGGCTGCGACAACAACATCAGTAGCGTCGGCCTCACAGCAGTGCCAGATAGCCCTTCACCGTGGCATCGAGGCCGTCGTACAGGGCTTCGCCGATCAGGGCGTGGCCGATCGAGACCTCCAGCACGTCGGGCACATCGGCCAGGAAGTCACGCAGGTTGTCCTGCGACAGGTCGTGTCCGGCATTCACACCCAGGCCGACGGCCTGTGCACGGCGTGCGGCGGTGGCGAACAGCGCCAGCATGGCCCGGGCGTCGCCGGCAGCATGGGCCTCGGCATACGGGCCGGTGTACAGCTCGATGCGGTCGGCACCGACCTCGGCCGCCTGTTCCAGCAGCGGGTTGCCGGCATCCACGAACAGGCTCACCCGGCAGCCCATCGCCTTCAGCTCGGCCACCAGCGGGCGCAGTCGCTGCGCGTCGCGCTCGAAGTCGAAACCGTGGTCGGAGGTGATCTGGCCATCGCCATCGGGAACCAGCGTGGCCTGTGCCGGGCGCGTCTGCGCGCACAGCGGCAGCAGCCCGGGGTAACCCTCGCGCGGCGGCGCGAACGGGTTGCCTTCGATGTTGAACTCGACGCCGCGCGCGCGGGTCAGCGCCGACAGTGCCAGCACGTCCTCGGCGGTGATGTGGCGGCGGTCCGGTCGCGGGTGCACGGTGATGCCATGCGCGCCTGCATCCAGGCAGGCCTGGGCGGCACGCACCACGTCCGGTTCGGCACCGCCACGCGAGTTGCGCAGGACGGCGATCTTGTTGACGTTGACGCTGAGCTGGGTCATGGAACGGGACTACGGGGAGTGGGAGGGAGGGTCGCTGCCATCGGTCGGAGTCACCTTGGCCTGTTCGCGCAGCCGCCGCAGTTCATCGCTGTCCACCAGTGTCGCCGGATCGCGCTGAAGGTCGCCAAAGCGTGCCGCGTAACGGCCACGCACCCACGCCAGCAGGAAGGCGAGGGCGCCCAGCAGGGCCAGTGACATCACGCCCATGTTCGGTGTCTTCAGGGCAAAGGCGAAGCAGCCCAGTGCCAGCAGCAGGTACAGCCAGTACATTGTCAGTCTCCCCGGGCCACCGCCGCAGTGTAGCGCTGCCTCACAGCAGCGGCGAGGCCAATCGCGCGAAGGCCTCGGGCAACCGATGCAGCCACAGCGAGCGTCCTGCCTGGTCGTGTACGCGGTTGGCACGCTCGAACTCGGACTGCAGCAACGTGGACAGTTCCGCTACCCGGCCACGATCGCTGATCATCATCGACAGCTCGAAGTTCAGCCGGAAGCTGCGGTGGTCGAAGTTGGCGCTGCCGACGATGCAGACATCGTCGTCAGCGATGAACGCCTTGGTATGCAGCATGCGCGGACCGTACTCGTAGATCTTCACTCCTGCATGCAGCAGTTCGTCGAAATACGAGCGGGCGGCCTGGGTGACGAACCAGGAGTCGCTCATCTTCGGCACCAGCAGGCGCACGTCCAGTCCGCCGAGTGCAGCCGAGGTCAGCGCCATCCGCGCCGCCTCGCCGGGTACGAAGTAGGGAGTCACCAGCCAGACCCGCTCACGTGCCTCCTGGATGGCGGCCACATGCAGTCTGTGGATCGTCTCCCATCCCGAATCCGGGCCGGAGACCAGCACCTGCGCGTCGATCGTGCCGTCGCCGCGCAGGGCCATGTCGCTCGGCCACAGCCGGGCGATATCGAACCGCGAGTGGTCCTGGCCACTGGCGTACAGCCAGTCCTCGGCAAACACCAGCTGCAGGCTGCGCACCACGTGCCCGCGCAGACGCATGTGCAGATCGCGGTAGGCATTCGGGTTGCGGCTTTCGTCCTCGTCGTCGGTGATGTTGATGCCGCCGGTGAAGGCCAGCCGGCCATCGACGATCACCAGCTTGCGGTGCGTGCGCAGGTTCAACCAGGGTCGCTTGAAAGGCTTCAGCAGTTGCCGCGGATGGAACCAGACCACTTCCGCGCCGGCGTCCAGCAGGGGCTGCACGAAGCGCTGGCGCACGGCGGAGGAGCCTACCGCGTCCAGCAGCAGCCGCACCTGCACACCGGCGCTCGCCCGTTCCACCAAGGCATCCCGCAACGCGGTGCCGGCGTGGTCGGGATTGAAGATGTAGTACTCCAGATGCACGTGGTCACGGGCCTGTGCCACCGCTTCCAACAGCGCAGCATAGGTGGCCGCGCCGTCGACCAGCCAGGTCACTTCGGTGGCGGTGCTTGGCGCCAGCCCGGTCGTCGCCTGCGCGATCTTGGCCAGTTCGGTGCAGTCGGCATCGGGCGGGCAGACATCGCTGTAGTGCTCCATGCCCGAGCGCGCACGACCACGTCGCAGTCGTTGCCGCTTCACCTTCTGCGGCCCCAGCAGGTAGTAGATGAAGAGGCCGAGGTAGGGCAGCAGTGCCAGCGACAGGATCCAGCTCAGCGTGGCCACCGGCTCGCGCTTCTGCAGCATGATCCAGCCCGTCAACGCCAGCAGATAGAGCAGATAGGCCACCGCAAGGATGGTTCCCAGGTGGGCGATGCCATCAAGCCAATGGCGCACGGAATCGAAGAGGGCGAGCATCCGCCGATCATAGCGGGGACACGCACCGGACAGCGGCATTCTTTCCCAGACGCATTCCCAGGAAGACGCATCCGCGCATGGCGTGGATCCACCTCGGGACCGGGCGCAGCCCGGCAGACTCCTCCATCGCGCACAAAAAAGACGCCCCTGTTTCCAGGGGCGTCTGCAGTCGCGTCATGACTGATGTATTACGGTGTAGCGATTTACTGCTGCACGAAGCCGATCTTCTTCATCTGAGCATTCTTCGCGGCGGCCAGAACCTTGGCCATCACGTCGTACTCCGAATCCGGGCTGGCATCGATCCGCAGTTCCGGCTGGTTGGTCGGGTCACGCTGGACCTCCTGCTCCATCCGCTGCTGCAGCTCGCTTGCGTTGATCGGGCTGTTGTTCCACGAGACCTGGTTGCTGGCGTCGATCTTCAACTCGATCGGCGGCGGCGGTTCGACCAGCTGCGGCGGTGGGTTGAGCACGCGCTGCGGCAGGTCCACGGCGATCGGGTACGTCATGATCGGCGCGGTGACGATGAAGATGATCAGCAGCACCAGCATCACGTCCACGAGGGGCGTGACGTTGATGTCTGCCATGGGGCCTTTGCCACCACCACTACTGAATGCCATGGCTTATTGCCCCTTCTCTTTGGTCGCCACGAAGCCGACGTCCAGCATGCCCTGTTCCTGCGCGATCTTGGTCATCTCGTTGATGACACGCATCTTGGTGGTGCGGTCACCACGCAGGTTCAACGGCGGTTGCGGGGTCTGCTGGGCGGCGGTCGCCAAGCGCGACTCGAGGGTCTGCTTGTTGATCTCTTCGTCGTTCCAGTAGATCGAACCGTCTTCCTTGACTGCCAGGGTGATGGGACCCTTGCGGTCGTTGGTGTCGTCCGGCTTCTGGACCAGGTTGGCCTCCGGCAGATCCACCTTGACCTTGTGGGACATCAGCGGCGCCGTGATGATGAAGATGATCAGCAGCACCAGCATCACGTCCACGAGGGGCGTAACGTTGATGTCGGCCATGGGGCCGCCGCTGTTACCACTACTGAAAGCCATAACGGGCTCCGTCTAGATCTTGGTGACTACGTTCTCGCGGGTACAGCGCGTCGCAATTAGCGGACGCGCGAACCGGTGGCGAAGAAGTCGTGCAGGTCGTGCGCGAAGGTATCGAACTTGCTGATGGTCGCGCTGTTGATCTTGCTGAAGAAGTTGAAGGCGAACACGGCCGGGATCGCGACGAACAGACCGATGGCGGTCATGATCAGTGCTTCACCCACCGGGCCAGCAACGGCGTCGATCGAAGCGGAGCCGGTGGCACCGATCTTGATCAGCGCGCCGTAGATGCCCCACACGGTACCCAGCAGACCGACGAACGGAGCGGTTGCGCCGACGGTGGCCAGCAGGGTCATGCCCGACTGCAGCTTGTTGCTTTCGCGGGTCACGGCCTGGCGCAGAGCACGGTCGACGAACTCCGAACGGCTCAGGTTCTCACCCACGCCGCCGACAGCGCCGCCTTCAGCACGCTGGTGGTGCGCAGCAGCCTGGGCAGCGTCCAGTGCGATCTTCGAGAACGGCTCCGAAGCCGGCTGCTCTTCCATTGCACGGATGGCGTCCTGCGCGTTCGGGGTATCCCAGAACAGGCTGACGACGCGATCAGCGGCGCTCTTCAGGCGGGTAGCACGGAAGATGTTGATGACGGTCCAGTACCAGGACATGGCCGACATGATGACCAGGGTCAGCAGCACGACCCAGGAAACCGCGAAATCACCCGGCTTGGTGGTCATTTCGTGGATCAGGTGCTCGAAGCCCATCTGCGACAGGGCATTGGACGGATTGCCCCCGGCAGCAGCGGCGATGAAAATTTCCTGCAGCATGACGCTTACCTTTGTTGTGTGTGGTGATAAAGGGTGTAGCTAAGCTAAAAATCGAACTGGCGGCGAGGGTGGCCAGGCGGCCACCCGGGCACGTCAGTTCAGCGCAAAGTTGACCGGGACGCGAACGCGGCCAGCAGCCTTCTTACCGCCAGATTCAGCGGCGTTGAAACGCCACTTGCGGGCAGCTTCCATCGCAGCACGGTCCAGGTCGCGGTTACGGCTGGACTTTTCCACCGTGACATTGGTGACGTTGCCGTTGGCATCGACATCAATGATCAGGATCACTTCGCCCTGGATACCGGCGCGGAAGGCGGCCGGCGGATAGCGCGGCGGATTCATGGCCTTCGACGAGATGTCCACGCTGGCCTCGATCGAGGTCGGCGGTGCCGGCGGCGCAGGCGGTGCCGGCGGGGTAACGATATCGTTCGGGCGCGGTTCCGGCACGTCGACGACCGGCGCCTGCGGCGGCGGCGGGACGGGCGACGGCTTCGGCGGCGACAGATTCTTGACCGGCGGCGGCGGGGTGTCCTGCGGCGGCGGCGGCGGCGGCGGCGGTGGCGGCGGCGGCGGTGCGTCGACGATGGTCACCATGACGTTGCGCTCCTTCTCCGCCACGGCCTTGGGAGCCACGGCAGGAATCAGGAGCATCATGAAGGCGGCCAGATGCAGGGCGATTACAAACGCGATACCGACGATGCGAGGCCAGCTCAGCCCCTTGTCATCAGGTTGTTCGTACCGGTGAACGACTAGTTGTTCCGTCATGCGCCAAGAGCTCAATAGTGGGGCCGGAATCCCGGGGGCGGGATCCCTGATCAGCGGTGCATGACACCGCAGGAACCTCCAAGCTTATACCAATCCTGAGCGCTTGCGCATCAACTGGGCAGGCGTTCAGGCGTTATTCCTACTTACTTCAGGTTGATGATTTTCTTGGCATCCGCCTGGTTCTTCACGCCCTTCGCCAGCGCCTGCTGGGCGGCCTGCTTGGCCTCCGGGACACGACCTTCACTGTGCAAAACGCGTGCCAGATTCAGGTAGGTCTCACCGTCCTTGGAGAGCGGGGCAGCCTTCTGCCACGCATCGATCGCCTGCGGCACCTGGTCGGAGTAGTAGTAGGACTGGGCCAGTGCCAGGTAGACCTGGTAATCCGGCTTCAGGATGCCCTTCTGCAACCCCTCGTTGATGACCGCGATGACGTCCTTTTCCTTGTTCTCGGTGTTGGCATAGATCGAGTACAGCTGCTTGTACTCGCGCTCTTCGGTGAGCTGGCCGCTGCTGCGCAGCTTGTCCATCACCGCGGCGGCCTTCGGCATCTGGTCGGCCTGCATGTACATGTTGGCCAGGTTCAGCTGCGCCTTCTTGTCATTCGGGTTCTTGGCCGCCAGTGCCTCGGCGGCCTGCACCGCTTCACCGGTCTGGCCGGCTTCTGACAGCGCGGCCATCAGCAGCTGGTTCCAGTTGTCCTTCGGCTCGGCAGCGCCGGCGATGGCCTGCTTCAGCACCGGGATCGCTTCCTGGTAGCGCTCCAGCTGGTACAGCGCCTGGCCCTTGATGATCAGCTCTTCCGGCTTGGTCGACTTGCTCTCGGCGAAGTACTTGTCCAGGGTCGCCAGGCCTTCAGCGGTCTTGTCTTCCTGGATCTGCAGCTGGCCCAGCATCAGCATGGACTGGAAGTGGCCGTTGTTGTCCAGGCCGTTGAACTGCAGCACCTGCTTCAGGTAGGCGATGGCGGCTGCGGTGTCGTCGGTCTGGTAGGCGGCCTGGGAGGCGAGCTGCGCGGCCAGCGACTTGTCGTATTCGTTGGCGCCTTCGTTGGCCAGGATCTCGTCGGCCAGCGTGCGGGTCTCCGGGAACTTTTCCTTGTTGTAGCTGTCAATCATCTTCTGCAGCTTGCTGCCCAGCTTGGCCGACGACTTCGCTGCCGGTTCCTGGCGGGTCGCGTTCGGGAACAGCACTTCGGCCTTGGCCTGCTTGCCGCCACGGTTGCCACGCTCGGACGAACGCGAGGACTGCGCGAACGCATCGGTGACCACGGCGCCGGTCAGGGCAGTGGCGATGAGGACGGAAAGCACAGCTTTGTGGTTACGGAAAATCATCGTTCACCTCGATCGAACCGCCGGTAGCGGCAAAGTCGGACTGTCAGAAAAATCTGAGCCGCCAAACGTATCAGAAACAGATGGCGTGAGAAATCGTTTTATGTGCTGCAATACAGCATGAATCTGCGCACTCAGCCACACTTTGGCCGGCGTCCGGCCGCCTGGGCCTGCTGGTAGACGGGGCCGAGCGCCGGTACATCACGCTGCAACTCCCTGATCCGGTTGGCTGGATCGGGATGGGTGGACAACCATTGCGGGCTGCGACCGCCACTGGCGGCCATCATGTTCTGCCACAGATCGACCGCCTGGGCAGGGTTGAATCCGGCCTCGGCCATCAATCGCTGACCGATTACGTCAGCCTCGCTCTCCTGGGTCCGTGAGCCGGGCAACAGGAACGCGGTCTGCGCACCCATCCCGCCAAGCTGGTTGACCGTGCTGGCTGCGCCTTCGCCGCCATACGCGCCGGCCAACGCCCCCAGCACCGCCAATCCGGTCTGCGCGCCCATCTGCCGGGTGATGCGCTCTTCGTGGTGGCGGGCGATCACATGGCCGATTTCATGGCCGATCACCGCGGCCAGCTGATCCTGGTTCCTGGCGACGCTGAAGATGCCGGTGTTGACCCCGACCTTGCCGCCAGGCAAGGCGAAGGCGTTGGGTTCCTTGTCGACGAATACGGCCGTTTCCCACCGTACGCCACGGTACTGTGATGGCAGCTGTGCAACCAGCGCGTTGACCACGCATTGCACGTAGCCGTTCTGGCGGCCGTCGCTGCTGATCTTCTCTTTCTGCTTGGTTTCGGCGAACGCCTGCGCACCCAGCTGGTCCAGCTGAGCCTGCGACACACCGCCCACCATCTGCCGACGGCCTGTGGGTGAGGTGGTGGTCGCGCAGGCGCTGACCAGAGTGGTGATGACGATGGCCAGCAGCAGTTGTTTCATGGACCCACCCCCGTGTTCAGAAAGCCCAGTGTGTAACGGGTCTGCTTAATCTTTCGTCAAGCGGACAGCGCCTTACGTTGCCCCGAAAAACACCAGGGCTGCAAGCGCCACGGCATTGTTCAGTGCATGTGCGGCGATCGCCGCCCACAAGGTGCCGGTGCGGCGGTACAGCCAGCAGAATGCAGCGCCCATGCCCCCGTAAACCAGCCACAGCTGTGCGATCTCGGCCGGGCCATTGGCGCTGGTACCGGGAATTTCATGGATGAGCGCGAACGCCAGGCTGCTCAGGATCATCCCCAGCCACGGCCGTCCGGCCTGCCACAGACGCCCGAACAGGACCCGGCGGAACAGCAGTTCTTCGTAGGCGGGTGCAAGCACCACGGCAAACAACGTCAGGAACAGCGGAAAGCGGGCAACCGCGTTCTGCATCAGTTCGAGGTTTGTCGGCACCGGCTCGATGCCCATCTGCTTGGCCACGAACGCGATGCCGTTGCTGCCGATCACGATCGCGCTGGCAACCAGCAGGGTCCAACCCCAGGTGGAGGGGCGACGGAGTGCATCCCGCGAACGCTGGCGTTCGGCAGCGTTGGCCGGTCGGCGCCAGAAATACACCAGCAGCGCTGCGCCGCCGGTAGCGACCAGTGCCATCAGGATCTGCCCGAGCGCACCGGGTTGGCCGAGCTGCTGGGCAACCGCTGCCGCATCAGGCGTACCGCCGCCGGATTTGGCGCTGGCATAACCCACCACGATGCCACGGTAGAGCCCCCACACCAGACCACTCACCAGGCTCAACCCGAACAGGGTGACGGCAGCAATGCCCATGTCAATGAAGAAACCTGCCAGCGGCGAGGAGGCGCGGGCGGCTGCGGTTGCCGGCGGGACCGGCGGCGGAGCGGAAACCGGGGCGGAAGCGGACATCGATTACCTGCGATCAAGGGACAAAAGCCGGCGCACCTCCCCGCGCGCCGGCCACGATCCGATTGTGTCAGATATCCAGGTTGGCGACCTTCAACGCGTTGTCTTCGATGAAGTCACGACGCGGTTCGACCACATCGCCCATCAGGGTGCTGAAGATCTGGTCAGCGGCGACCGCATCTTCGATACGCACCTGCAGCAGGCGACGGGTATCGGGATTCACGGTGGTATCCCACAGCTGTTCCGGATTCATTTCGCCCAGACCCTTGAATCGCTGGATCTGACGGCCGCGCTTGGCTTCGTCCAGCAGCCAGTTGCGGGCCTGCGCGAACGAGTCGATCTCGATCGACTTGGCGCCACGGGTGATGACCGCGCCTTCGCGGACCAGACCGTGCAGCAGCTGCGCTGCCTGGTGGATGCCGCGCAGTTCGCCGCTTTCCAGCGCGGACAGCGGCAGCACCTGGATGTGCTGTTCGCCCATGTGGCTGCGCGTGACCAGCACTGCAGCCGGACGCTGCTCGTTGGGTTCCTGCAGTTCCAGGGTGAAGCGGGCGCTGCCGAGGTTGCCCTGGTTGAGGTGCTTGGCCAGCGCGTCCAGGCCTTCGCCAGGACCTGCAGTGCGCAGGTTTTCCAGCTCCAGCGGCATGAAATCGACCAGCGCTTCAAGCAGGCTGCGGTCGTAGCGGTGGGTATTGCGGTTGATCGTGTCCTGCGCGGCAGCGTAGGCGAGCAGCAGCTTTTCCAGTGCCACGCCGTCGATCGGCGGCTCGCCGCTGGCCGGCACCAGCCCAGCATTTTCCACCGCGCTGCTGGCCAGATAGCTGTCCAGTGCCGGATCGTCCTTCAGGTACAGCTCCTGCTTGCCCTGCTTGATCTTGTACAGCGGCGGCAGGCCGATATAGACATAACCGCGCTCGATCAGCTCCGGCATCTGACGGTAGAAGAACGTCAGCAGCAGGGTGCGGATGTGTGCGCCGTCGACGTCGGCGTCGGTCATGATGATGATCTTGTGGTACCGCAGCTTGTCCGGGTTGTACTCGTCGCGACCGATGCCCGTGCCCAGCGCGGTGATCAGCGTACCCACCTGGTCGGACGCCAGCATGCGGTCGAAGCGCGCACGTTCCACGTTGAGGATCTTGCCGCGCAACGGCAGCACCGCCTGGTTCTTGCGGTTGCGGCCCTGCTTGGCCGAACCACCTGCCGAGTCACCCTCGACGATGAACAGTTCGGACAGCGCCGGATCCTTTTCCTGGCAGTCGGCCAGCTTGCCCGGCAGGCCGGCGATATCCAGCGCACCCTTGCGGCGGGTCAGGTCGCGCGCCTTGCGAGCCGCTTCGCGGGCACGGGCAGCGTCGACGATCTTGCCGGCGATGGCCTTGGCTTCGTTCGGGTTTTCCTGCAGGAATTCTTCCAGACGCTGGCCGAACGCGCTTTCCACGGCCGGGCGCACGTCCGAGCTGACCAGCTTTTCCTTGGTCTGGCTGGAGAAGCTGGGATCTGGCACCTTCACCGACAGCACCGCGATCATGCCTTCGCGCATGTCGTCGCCGGTCAGGTTGATCTTGGCCTGTTTGGCGATGCCGTTCTGCTCGATGTAGTTGTTGAGCACGCGGGTCAACGCGCCACGGAAGCCGGCCAGGTGGGTACCGCCGTCCTTCTGCGGAATGTTGTTGGTGAAGCAGTACATCGTCTCCTGGTAGGAGTCCGTCCACTGCAACGCCACTTCCACGGTGATGCCGTTGGATTCGCCGCTTACCGAGATCACGTTCGGATGCAACGGCGTCTTCAGCTGCGCCAGATGCTCCACGAAGCTGCGGATGCCGCCCTCGTAATGGAAGTCGTCGCGGCGGCCATCGCCACGCTCGTCCACCAGCACGATCTTGACGCCGGAATTGAGGAAGGACAGTTCGCGCAGGCGACGGGCCAGGATGTCGTAGTGGAATTCCACGTTGTCGTGGAAAGCCTTTACCGAGGGCCAGAAGCGCAGGGTGGTACCGCGCTTGGTGCTGGGCCCGACCTGCTTGAGCGGATGCAGAGCTGCGCCGTCGGCGTATTCCTGCTGGTAGTGGAAACCGCCCTGGTAGATATCCAGGACCAGCTTCTGCGACAGCGCGTTGACCACGCTGACGCCCACGCCGTGCAGGCCGCCGGAAACCTTGTAACTGTTGTCGTCGAACTTGCCGCCTGCGTGCAGGACCGTCATCACGACTTCGGCTGCCGACACGTCGCGATCGAGCTTTTTGCTCATCTGCTCGTGCTTGCCCGTCGGGATGCCGCGGCCGTTGTCGGACACGCCCACCGAGCCATCGGCATGGATCGTCACCGACACGTGGTCGGCATGGCCGGCGAGGGCTTCGTCGATCGAGTTGTCGACGACCTCGAACACCATGTGATGCAGGCCGGTGCCGTCATGGACATCGCCGATGTACATGCCTGGGCGCTTGCGGACAGCCTCCAGGCCTTCCAGGGCCGTAATGCTGTTGGCGTCGTAGTTGCCGTTGTTTGCCGGGGTGTTCTGTTCGTCGGTCATTGCGCTTGCCGTAGGCTCCGCAGGTCGGACACCGCGTTGAGCGATGTGCCGAGAATGAAGGGATAGCAGCCTGAATTATACCAGCCGGGGCTGAGCGGCCTTGCCGTGCCCACTATGGCACAGCCACGATCTGTGCATGTTCCACGTGGAACCGGGTGATGTCGCTCAGGGTCTCCAGTGCCGCAGGCGTTTCTGTTGCGGTGATGAAGATCTGCGCCGGCGCCGCCAACAAGCGGCGCAGTATCCGGGCCTGGTGGGTGCGATCCAGCTCCGAAGCCAGATCATCTAGCGCGATGACGGGCCACTCGCCGCGCTGCTCAGCGTAATCCTCCGCCTGAGCCAGCAGACAGGCGAGGGCGGTGAGCTTGGCCTGGCCTCGCGAGAGCGCATCGCGACCTGGAATGCTATGGAACGCCACGCTCCAGTCCGCCCGGTGCGGGCCCAGCGAGGTATAGCCCGCCTGACGGTCGCGTTCGCGTGCCAGCAGCAGTGCATCTGCCAGTGGAACCTCGCTTCGGCGCCAGCCCGGGCTTAGATTCAGGCCCACAATTCCCAGCTGAGGAGCCAATGCCTCGGCCAATGCGATCGTCCGGGACTGCAGCCGCTCCAGATAGTGCTGCCGACGACTGGTCAGCGGCTCTCCCGCCTCGGCCAGCTCGTGATCCCAGGTATCGAGCATCCGCGACGGCCCGCCCTGCTTGAGCAGGGCATTGCGCTGCTTCAACGCCCGCGAATAGCGCCGCCACAGGGAAAGGAAGTCTGGTTCCACGTGGAACAGGCCCCAATCGAGGAAACGCCGGCGCGGTTCACCACCACCACTCACCAAGGCATGGCTGCCTGGTTCAAAGGTGACCACCGCCAGAGCGGCACACAGGTTTCCGAGCTGAGCAACGTCTTCGCCATCCAGGCGCCCCTTCCACTCCTGTCCACTATGGCGCAGGCCCGCTTTTCGACGCTGCGCGGGCAGATCCCCCCGTTGTTCGTCCCATTCCACGAAGACTTCCAATGCTTCATGGCCCTGACGCACCAGGCCGTCGCGTACCCGCCCGCGAAAACTCCGCCCATAGGCCATCAGATGCAGCGCCTCAAGGACGCTGGTCTTGCCAGCGCCGTTGTCACCGGTCAGCAGATTCACCCCTGGCTGGGGCGACAGCTCCACCGCATCGAATCGACGCAACTGATGGAGGGCAAGACGACGAATCTGCATGGGATGCGACAGACCATCCGCACATGGCGGTAGAAGGGCGGGGAATCACCCAGCTTACTGCATTGGTCAAGCCAGCCGTCATGGCTGGACGCGGCCCGCGAACGGTGAGCCCTGGCGACGCCGGAAACCTCGTGTTTCACGTGATCGGGGGTGGCTGCCAGCGACAGACGATGGGACAGCGACCGAAATCGTTCAGATCCAGCAGCCCGCCAAGGCTCAAGGAGCCCAGATTTCAAGAATCCGGCGGCCGTTGCACGCGCATCAGGCCTGACGGTGCGCCGCGGTGACCGTCAGTACTCCGAAAATTCTTTGAAATCTGCTGACAACGGCCCTGCCAGGTTCCACAGATTTCAAAAAAATCGAAGCACCCGTTCCACGCCATCCACAGCGGGACTGTATGACTTATACACAAGGTGTGGGCGAACTGTGGATAAAAAAGCCACTTTTCCCTCGCGTCAGAACTATCCACAGGTTCCCCCCCAGGCTTGATGGCCTATATACAGGGGGTTTCAGCCCTATAAAGTTATTTTAATTCAACAACATAGCCTACTTTTACATGAAATCTGGCCCTACCATCACCACCAAGCTTTTGATTTATACCCAGATTTAGAAGCTAGGGAGGGCCTGACTTTCCGCGAACGAGGCCTGTGGACAGAGAGGTCAGTACGCAGGTCAGGTCGCTTGATCCAAGACCGCTCCCTGATCGCATCCAAGCGGTCTCAGCATTCCTGAAGGGCTGGAACTCCTCGGCTGGGTCCACCACAGCGCGAATCTCACGCAAGAGCGCGGAAGCCAGAAACGTCTTATCAACCGCAAGCCCGAAGGTGCCAGAAAGATCTGGCACCGATGCTCCACGTGGAACAAAAAAAAAGACGCCCGGGAAATCCCGAGCGTCCATGTGTTCCACGTGGAACTGCGCGAAGGTCAGAGACGCAACGGCATCACCACATGACGCGACTTCTCGCTGCTCGATTCACGTACCAGCGCCGAGGAGTTGGAGTCGCGCAGCTGGATGATCACTTCTTCGTCGCGCAGCGCGGAGAGGGCATCCAGCAGATAGTTCACGTTGAAGCCGATAGCCAGATCGCTGACCGTGGTGTCGGCTTCAATTTCCTCCTGGGCTTCTTCCTGCTCCGGGTTGTGCGCGCTGATCTTCAGGTTGCCCGGCGAGACTTCCACGCGGATGCCGCGGTACTTCTCGTTGGACAGGATCGCGGCACGCTGCAGCGAGGCACGCAGTGCTTCACGGTCGACCTTCACTTCACGGTCGGCACCGATCGGAATCACTGCCTCGTAATCCGGGAAGCGACCATCGATCAGCTTCGAGGTGAAGGTGACATCGTCGCGCTTGACGCGAACGTGGCTGCGGCCGACTTCCAGCTCGATCTCGCGGTCGCCGCTTTCCAGCAGGCGCTGCAGTTCGGTCACGCCTTTGCGCGGCACGATGATCTGGCGCTTGGAGCCGCTGGGCTTGGCCAGATCGGTTTCGCACAGTGCCAGGCGATGACCGTCGGTCGCGACGGTGCGCAGGGCATCGCCGCGCAGGTCGAACAGCAGGCCGTTGAGGTAGTAGCGCACGTCCTGCTGGGCCATTGCGAACGCAGTGCGCTCGATCAGCTCCTTCAGGGTGGCTTCGCCGATGGCAACGCGCTCGGTGGCTTCCACCTCGTCCACCGACGGGAAGTCGTTGGAGGGCAGGGTGGCCAGGGTGAAGCGGCTGCGTCCTGCCTGCACGGTGATCTTGTCACCGGTCTGCGAGACGGTGATCCGGCTGCCATCGGGCAGTGCGCGGATGATCTCGAACAGCTTGCGGGCGGGAATGGTGGTTTCGCCGTCCTGGGCATCTTCAACCGCGATCCGCGACACCATCTCCACTTCCAGGTCGGTACCGGTCAGCGACAGCTGGCCGTTCTGCACCTGCACCAGGAAATTGGCCAGAACCGGAAGGGTCTGGCGGCGTTCGACCACGTTGACGACCTGTGCCAACGGCTTGAGAAAGGCTTCGCGCTGCAGTGTGAAACGCATGTGGTTCCGTGCCCCTATGCTTTAAAAAAATGTGGAATAAATCAAAAGCTTGGTGGTGCTGGTAGAGCCAGAATCGCTGGAAAACACAGCTAAGTCTTTGTAAACAAAAGGGTTTCAGGCTTCGAAACCCTCTGCATTACCAGCCCCCAAGGGGTGGGGAAAGCTGTGGATAAATCTTCCGCGAATTCCAACGGCATTTTTATCCACACCCTGTCCCGCGCTTGCTACCGGATTCTGCACCGTTTTATGCGGTGACGCCTCATCGGCGTACGTGCATCATTCGCTCAGCTTCCGGATCAGCTTGTCCCAGTCCTCGCGGAGCTTGCCGTCGGCTTCCATCAGGGTGCGGATCTGCCGGCAGGCATGCAGCACCGTGGTGTGATCGCGACCGGCAAAGGCGTCGCCGATTTCGGGCAGGCTGTGTTCGGTCAGTTCCTTGGTCAGCGCCATGGCAACCTGGCGCGGACGGGCCAGCGACCGGGTCCGACGCTTGGACAGCAGATCCTTGATCTGCAGCCCGTAGTAGTCGGCAACGGTTTTCTGGATGTTGGGAATGCTGATCGCCTGCTGCTGGGCGCGCAGCAGATCGCGCAGGGTTTCCTGGGCGAATTCGGTGGTGATCGCACGGCCAGTGAAATTGGCGCGGGCGGTCAGGGTATTCAGCGCGCCCTCGAGGTCGCGCACATTGGAGCGCATCTTCTTGGCAATCAGGAACGCAACGTCATCGGGAATCTCGGCACCACGCTCGCGGGCTTTGGCCAGCACGATCGCAGCGCGGGTCTCGAAGTCCGGCGGCTCGATCGCGACCGACAGGCCCCAGGCAAGCCGCGACTTCAGGCGCGCTTCCAGGCCTTCGACCTCGCGCGGATAGCGGTCGCAGGTCAGGATGATCTGCTGCTTGCCATCGAACAGCGCGTTGAAGGTGTGGAAGAACTCTTCCTGGGTGCGGTCCTTGCCTGCGAAGAACTGGATGTCATCGATCAGCAGCGCGTCGACCTGCTGGAACTGGCGCTTGAACTGATCCATGGTCTTTTCCTGCAAGGCCCGGATCATCGCGCTGAAGAACTGTTCCGAACGCAGGTACAGCACCTTGGCGCCCGGATTGGCCTGACGCATCGCGTTGCCGGCGGCGAACATCAGGTGGGTCTTGCCCAGGCCGGTGCCCCCGTACAACAGCAGCGGATTGTGCGCGCGGTCGCCCGGCTTCTGTGCCGCCTGGAATGCTGCCGCCAGGCCCAGCTGGTTGCTGCGGCCTTCGACGAAGTTGGCGAAGGTGTAGTGGTTGTCCAGGTTGCCGGCGAACGGGACCTGCGGCTGCACCGGCGCCTGCGCCGAATGGCTGGAAACCGGCGCGATCTGCGCGTCCACCGGACGCGGGCGCGAGCCGATTTCAAGAAAAACGTCGCCGAAACCGGCAAAGTGGGTGACCAGCTCGCGGATCCGCGGCAGGTACAGTTCGCGCACCTGATCGACAATGAAGGCATTCGGTGCATACAGCACCAGGCTGTCAGCGCGCAGATCGGCCTGCAGCGGCTTCAACCAGGTGTGAACATCCTCGGGCGGGAACTCCGCCTCGAGTCGCTCGAGACTACGTGACCAGGCATCCATCAGCAATAATTGTCCGGTGGCCGATGCATAGGCGCGAAAAGGCGCCCAAACACAGGCCTGAAAGGGGGGGAAATGGATGGCTCAGCCTACCACCGAGCGCCCGCCTTCGGAATGCTTGTCCCCTACTTATTCACAAAAAGATCCACAGCTATTGCACAGCCCAGTGAATTGGCGTAGCAGACAGGGGTTGACGGGAGGGGGGACACCTCTCTAAAATTTCCGGTTCTTTCCGTCCCATTCATACGAGAGGCCCACATGGCCACCAAGCGCACCTTCCAGCCCAGCAACCTCAAGCGTAAGCGCGACCACGGCTTCCGTGCCCGTATGAAGACCGCTGACGGCCGCAAGATCCTGTCGCGTCGCCGCGCCAAGGGCCGCAAAGTCCTGAGCGCCTGATTGCCATGCCGCATCCAGCGGCAGACGCAATCCATTCGACAGTGAATACTGCAGACCCGCGCAAGCGATTCCCTCGCTCTGCGCGGGTTCGCACGCGTGCCGAATATTCAACGGTCTTCAACGGCGCCCGCCGTGTGTCCGATCCGCTGATGACCCTGCACTGGCTACCGGCTGACCGGCCGGCCAGGCTGGGTCTGGCGGTTTCCCGCAAGGTCGATCCTCACGCCGTTGGGCGTAACCGGATCAAGCGCGTCCTGCGCGATGCCCTGCGTCAGACACGAACCGACATACAGCCAGGCGACTTCGTCGTCGTGGCTCGTACTGCTGCGCGTCATGCCAGCAACGAAGATATCCGCCAGGCCTTCCTGCGCCTGTTGCGGCGCCTGCGCGCATTGCCCGCGCCGGGCGTGGACGGCACAATGCCGCCGCCTGATGGCATTGCCATTTCCTCCGTCACCGAGCCGGCACCGCGTCCCGGCCCCGCTGAGCCTGCCTGCTGATGAACCAGACCCGTGTTTTCCTGATCTTTGCCTGGCTGATGGTGGCCGTGCTGCTGTGGATGGAGTGGAGCCGTGAGACGTCCGCCCCGACCCCGGCGCCGACGACCAGCTCGGCCCCGGCCGCTGCACAGAGCGTCCCCGGTGCAGCCCCGGGCAGCATCCCCAGCGCGCAGGTTCCCGGTGCCCCGGGCCAGCCCGCTGTACAGGCCCAGGCCAGCGCCACCCCGTCCGCACAGCGCGTGACCATCACCACCGACGTGCTGCGCCTGGTGCTCGATGGTGGCCGCGTGCTCGATGCCGAACTGCTGCAGTTCCCGCAGAGCAAGGACGAAGGCAGCCCGCCGGTACGCCTGCTGACCGAAGATCCCGCGCATCCGTACAGCGCGATCAGTGGTTGGGCCAGCGAAGACAAGAACACCCCGGTGCCGGGCGTCGACGGCTTCAAGCTGGTCGGTGATACCCGCGACTTCGTGCTGGCCAATGGCCAGAACGAACTGCAGGTCCCGTTCGTGTGGACCGCCGACAACGGCGTGACCATCAAGCGCACCCTGATCGTGGGCCGCAACGAGTATGCGATCCGCTTCAAGGACGAAGTCAGCAACGCCGGCGCCGCACCATGGAACGGCTATGTCTACCGCACCCTGGACCGCACCCCGACGATCCTGTCGCGGAGCATGACCAACCCGGACTCGTTCAGCTTCAACGGTGCTACCTGGTACGACAACGACAAGAAGTACCAGCGTCGTGCGTTCAAGGATTACCTGGACGATGGCGCGCTGAACCAGAACATCACCGGTGGTTGGCTGGCGATGCTGCAGCACCACTTCTTCACCGCCTGGATCCCGCAGAAGGACCAGACCGCACACTACGTGCTGTCGCAGGTGGCCGGTCGTGACCTGATCGAAGCGCGCGGCCCGGCCTTCACCGTGGCTCCGGGCCAGTCCACCAGCACCGAGGCCCGCCTGTGGGTCGGCCCGAAGCTGGTCAACCTGATCGCCAAGGAAGACGTGCCGGGTCTGGACCGCGTGGTCGATTACAGCCGCTTCTCGATGATGGCGGTGATCGGCCAGGGCCTGTTCTGGGTGCTCAACCAGGTGCACAAGCTGGTGGGCAACTGGGGCTGGGCCATCGTCGGCCTGGTGGTGCTGCTGAAGATCGTGCTGTACCCGCTGTCGGCGACGCAGTACAAGAGTGGCGCCAAGATGCGTCGCTTCCAGCCGCGCATCGCGCAGTTGAAGGAACGCTATGGCGATGACCGCCAGAAGTTCCAGACCGCGATGATGGAGCTGTACAAGAAGGAAAAGATCAATCCGATGGGCGGCTGTCTGCCGATCCTCATCCAGATGCCGATCTTCTTCGCCCTGTACTGGGTGCTGGTGGAATCGGTCGAACTGCGCCAGGCGCCCTGGTTCGGCTGGATCCAGGACCTGACCGCCCGCGACCCGTACTTCATCCTGCCGGTGATCAACGTGGCGGTGATGTGGTTCACCCAGAAGCTGACGCCGGCACCGGGCATGGACCCGATGCAGCAGAAGATGATGCAGTTCATGCCGCTGGTGTTCGGCGTCATGATGGCCTTCATGCCGTCCGGCCTGGTCCTGTACTGGGTGGTCAACGGTGGTCTGGGCCTGCTGCAGCAGTGGTGGATGACCAAGCGCCATGGCAGCGACCCGGTGCCGGCCACGGCGTCCACCGCCCCGGCCAAGAAGAAGTAAGAGGTAGACGTCGACCTTGGTCGACTGCTCCCCAGGGTCGATCGACCCAGCAAAAGCCCGCCGCAAGGCGGGCTTTTCGCATGCGGCGTTAGAATCGCCGGCACACCATTCCTCATTGTTCGAGTCCCCCATGCCGCGTGCGCCGTCGTTCCGCCTGTTCCTGCCCAGCCTGCTGCTGACCCTGCTCGTGGCCGGCTGCGGTGACAAGGACGCGCAGGCACCGGCGGCGGTCACCCAGCCGAGCGCACAGGCTGCCGCTGCCGCCGACCCGGCCGCAGCCCCGCTGCTTGGCGCATTGCAGAAGCAGCTCGACGGCTATCGCCGGATCATCGTGCTGCTGGCCGATGAGGAAAAGCAGTCCGCGGCCGATCGCTCCACCTCCACCCGCATCGGCCAGCAGCTGTTCCACGATGGCCTGGAACAGCGCAGCGCCATCGCCGCGCAGTTCGACACGCTGCTGCGTGGTAGCAGCCCGCAGCGCTTCGCTGCCCTGGGCACGGTGCTGGATTACATCGAGTCGGCGCCGGAACTGTTCGATGCCGACCGCCTGGCGTTCCGCGAGGTGCTGCGCGACCTGCACGAACGCATCGGCGCCGATTCCTCGTTGCCGGCGGTGAAGCTGCACCAGCGCATCGGCGAAGACCTTGAAGCGCTGGATGAGATCGAGCGCAACTACAACCAGGAACTGACCCGCATCTTCAGCCGCTTCGAGCGCACCCGTGCCATCGAACTGAAGCGCGAGAAGTGGGACGACTACATCGCGCACCTGCATAAGGACTACAGCCGCGAAGCGATCCTGCGCGACTACGGCGTGATCGAGCCGTACCCGATGTCGATGAAGGACAGCGACCGCGAGATCTTCGGCCGCGACCTGCCGCCGAAGACGGTGGTACTGACCTTCGACGATGGCCCGCACAAGGCCTATACCGACGAAGTGGTGGCCATCCTCAAGCGCTACGACGTACCGGGCGTGTTCTTCGAGGTCGGCCGTAACCTCGGCAAGGTCGAGACCGACGGCAAGGTCAGCCTCGGGCCGATGGCGAAGATCAGCCGCAACCTGATGGAAGAGGGCTACGCCGTCGGCAACCACAGCCTGACCCATGCGCAGCTGTCGCGTACCACCGGCGATGCGCTGCGCCAGCAGGTGCTGGACACCGACACCCTGCTGAAGGACGTGGACAGCAAGCGTGCACCGCTGTTCCGCTTCCCGTATGGCGCGCGCAACGCCGAAGGCCTGCAGCTGCTGAACGAAGCGGGCCTGAAGTCGATCATGTGGAACATCGATTCGATGGACTGGGCCGACCCGGTGCCTGAGTCGATCGTGCAGCGCGTGCTCGACCAGGTGAACAAGGAACAGCGCGGCATCATCCTGTTCCACGATATCCACGACCGCGCGGTGAAGGCACTGCCGCAGATCCTGGATCGGCTGATCGCCGATGGCTATCAGTTCGCCGGCTGGAATGGCCGCGACTTCAGCGTCGCCCGACCGCGCAAGGGCAGCGACCGCGATGCCACCGTCACCACCGGCTATGAAAAATCGTGGGCGATCGTGGTCGGCATAGACAACTACGCCAAGTGGCCGAAGCTGGAGTATGCCAGCCACGATGCGCAGGCCGTGGCCGATACGCTGACCGGGCAGTTCGGCTTCCCGTCCTCGCAGGTGATCGTGCTGAAGAACGAGCAGGCCACCCGCAACAACATCCTGGCCGCCTTCCACGACCGCCTGTCCGATGACCGCACCAGCAGGAATGATCGCGTATTCGTGTTCTTCGCCGGCCATGGCGCGACGCGCCAGCTCGCCTCCGGTCGTGACCTGGGCTACATCATCCCGGTCGATTCGGACCCGAAGGAATTCGCCACCGACGCCATCGCGATGACCGACATCCAGAACATCGCCGAGAGCATGCAGGCCAAGCATGTGATGTTCGTGATGGATGCCTGCTACAGCGGCCTCGGTTTGACCCGCGGCGGTCCTTCGTCGTCGTCGTTCCTGCGCGAGAACGCGCGCCGCAGCGCGCGGCAGATGCTGACCGCCGGCGGTGCCGACCAGCAGGTGGCCGATGCCGGCCCGAACGGACACTCAGTGTTTACCTGGGTGCTGCTGCAGGCATTGGCCGGCAAGGGCGACCTCAATGGCGATGGCCTGATCACCGGTACCGAGCTGGCCGCCTATGTGGCGCCGGCGGTGTCGGCGGTCTCGCAGCAGACGCCGGCGTTCGGCAGCCTGCCCGGTTCGCAGGGCGGCGAGTTCGTGTTCCAGGTGCCGGACAGCCAGGAATACCTCAACGCCGATACCCGGCAGCTGACGCCCGATGCGATCGCCCTGAACAACAAGGTTGATGCCGCGCAGGATGCCAAGGGCGCCCAGGCGCCGGTGACCGTGGCCGACCTGCAGGGCGGCAAGGCCAAGCTGGTGGTGCCGACCGCCGGCCCGGCCTCCGACCGCCAACGCGCGCAGCAGGCCAATGACCGTGGCCTGCAGCTGTACCGCGAGAAGCAGTACGACGAAGCCGCCCTCCAGTTCACCGAGGCGCTGAAGCTGCGCCCGGACTTCGCCCAAGCGGCCAACAACCTCGGCTTTGTCTACTACCGCCAACAACGCTACGCCGAAGCGGCGCGCTGGCTGGAGAACACACTGAAGATCGATCCGTCGCGCGCGGTGGCCCATCTGAACCTGGGCGATGCGTACTTCCACGCGGGCGACAAGGCCAAGGCGAAGCAGGCCTACAGCACCTACCTGGCGCTGCAGCCGCAGGGCAGTGGTGCGGCGCAGGCGCGCGCGCAGCTGGAGAAGCTCTGAGCGATGAACGAGATGACCCGCACCGAGACCATCGTGGCCATTGCCAGCGCACCGGGTGCGGGTGGCGTCGGCCTGCTGCGCCTGTCAGGCCCGCGCGCCACAGCGATTGCCAACGCGCTCGGCGCTCCGACGCTGCGCCCGCGCCATGCACATTACGCGCGCCTGCGCGATGCCGATGGCGAGGTCATCGACGATGGCATCGTGCTGTGGTTCCCGGCACCCAACAGCTTCACCGGCGAAGAAGTGGTGGAGCTGCAGGGCCATGGCAGCCCGGTGCTGCTGCAGCAACTGGTCGCGCGCTGCATCGCACTTGGCGCGCGCCAGGCGCGGCCGGGCGAGTTCAGCGAGCGTGCGTTTCTCAACGGCAAGCTCGACCTGGCGCAGGCCGAAGCCATCGCCGATCTGATCGCCGCCGGTGACAACCGCGCCGCACGTGCTGCACGCCGTTCGCTGGATGGTGTGTTCTCGCGTCGTATCGATGCAGTGGTCGAACAGCTGGTACTGCTGCGCATCCACGTGGAAGCGGCCATCGATTTCGCCGATGAGCCGCTGGATACGCTGGGCGGTGCACAGGTGCGACGCGGGCTGGAGCAAGCCCGCAGCGACCTGGCCTTGCTGCGTCGTGATGCCGAGCGCGGCCGTCGCCTGCGCGATGGCCTGCATGCCGTGCTGATCGGCCCACCGAATGCCGGCAAGAGTTCGCTGTTGAACGCGCTGGCCGGCAGTGAGCGCGCCATCGTCACCGACATCGCCGGCACCACCCGCGACACGCTGCGCGAGACCATCCGCCTGGACGGACTGGAACTGACCCTGGTTGATACCGCCGGTCTGCGCGATGGCGGTGATGCCATCGAGCGCGAAGGCATGCGCCGCGCGCATGTGGAAATCGAGCGCACCGACCTGGCGCTGATCGTGCTGGACGCGCGTGACCCGGCGGCGGGTGAAGCGGCGCTGGGCGATGCCGTGGCCGGCGTGCCACACAAGGTCTACATCCACAACAAGTCGGATCTACTGTTGGCAACGCCCGAACAGGACGACCCGGACCGCGTGTTCGTTTCCGCCGCGACCGGCGCGGGACTGGACGACCTGCATGCGCGCCTGCGTTCGATCGCCTCGGCCGGTGCGGGCGAGCAGGTGGACGGCGAGTTCTCCGCGCGCACCCGCCATGTGGATGCCATCGAGCGCGCGCAGGAACATGCGCAGCGTGCCGATGCAGAGCTGGTGCACGAGCACCTGGAGCTGGCGGCCGAGGAGCTGCGGTTGGCGCACGATGCGCTGGGCGAGATTACCGGGCAGATGAGCGCGGATGACCTGCTGGGAAGGATTTTCTCCAGTTTCTGCATCGGCAAGTAGTGCCGCGGTGAACTGCGACATGCCTGGGTTTCATGCAGTACAGCGACTCCCTCTTGGTACGATTCGACAATGGACCCGATAACCGACAGCGACGTCAGATCCGCGCTCCTTCGCAAGGTGATCGCCGAGCATGTGGCCAATCCCCATACGCTGGTCGTGGAGGAGATGGGGCTCGCCCGCGGCGCCTGCCGTGTTGATGTCTGTGTCATCAATGGGCATCTGCACGGATACGAGATCAAGAGCGACGTCGACACGCTGCGCAGGCTCCCTGTGCAGCAGCAGTTCTATTCAAATGTTCTCGACAAAGCGACGATTGTCGTGGGGCAGCGGCATCTTGACCACGCACTGGACGTCTTGCCGGATTGGTGGGGCGTACGTAGGGTATCGCGCGGCGCGCGCAATGCGGTGCGAATGGAGCTTTTACGACCCGCCAGACTCAATCCGTCGGTCAATGGGATGGACGTTGCCGCCCTTCTCTGGCGTGATGAGATCACAACACTGATCTGTGCAAGGAACCCGGACAAGGCAGCGCTGCGCGGCAACCGCACAGCGCTGTGCGAGCGGCTTGCAGAGGTGTACAGCCTCGCCGAGATCCGCACGCTGGTCAGGGAACAGTTGAAGCGCCGGACAGATTGGCGAGGTCGCGAACAACCTTAGTCAGGTGGTGGTTAGTCGCCACCGTCGGCCAGGTTGAACTTCCGCCCGTGCTGGCGACGCTGTTGGCGCAATCTTCGATGTACTTGTCGCCAGCACTGTAAGTTCGCCCCATGAATACCACAGGACGATCAGAGATCAGGTGCCTGCACAGGTCGCGATACTGGTCGCGGCCATTGCGTTTGACCTGGGTGCCGACAATGATCCGCCATTGGTCATCGATCGTGTACTTGATCTTTGCATTCGGATCGAACAGACGTGGGTCCATCATCTCGGTCTGTGGTGACGCGCATCCGTAGTCACCGAACCATGGCTGACGCAGCGGGGTACTGGCAGCGAGCCGGGTGTACCCACGCCATTCGCGACGATGAACATCTCCATGAGGACGATACCCTGCTGACGGGTTCAGGCTTGCAGGGAAGCTTCCGCCGGCCACGGTGAGCGATCTCCACCGGCTGATGTATGGCAGTGCCGCGATCCATGCCTGCCAAATCGATGCCTGCAGTGTCGGAGAATCTGCGACATCTGCCGCGCTGTCCAGAACGACGTCCACCAGTTCTGGTGTTACGCCCAGGAGATGCATCAAGCCGTCGATCTTTGCCGAAGGATTGCCTTCCAGGTCATCGGGAATCAAGCGCAGTGCGCATCCACGACCATCCTGGGCGATGATGCTGGCGACTGCCTGTTGATACGCCAGATGCCGCCCGAGACCGGTGACAGGGATAGCCTGGCAGGCCGACGTCCGCGCGAGATCGAAGACGCGCGTGAGGTGATGGTCTCCATTGGCCATCGTGTCGTCGCCGGCAAGATGTGGTGAATCGAACAGGCAGCGGCGCTTCTTCCAGTTGGTGCTCAATCGCCTGCCGACATTCTTCAGATGGTCGTCGAGCGACTTGGCGGGTGCATCGTTCTCGAAGTCCCACTGCTCGACCGGGATCTCGAACAGGGGATACATCCAGTCCTTGATGGTCTCGCGTGTACGACCTACAGCGAGGTACTCACCTTGCCGCCATTTCAGGATGGGCACGTACATTGTTTTCTCCATGGTCTGGTCCTCTGCCAACATCGGTGTTGGTCAGTCGAGGCTATGACCCGTCCTTTCCGCGGTTCAATCGGAAAAATTGCAGAATCGGATCCGAATGGAGATCAGCGCGATCATTGGCCGACCGCAGGCAGCCGAATACCGGCTCCCCCAACCTGTCACATTCCCGCCGCATACTGACGCCCATCACAAACCGCTTGGGGAAGTCGCAGTGAAGTCGTGGGGTCGTGCGTTGCTGTTGTCGCTGGCCGTGGCACCATCGGTGGCCATGAGTGCTGAATCCTCCCCTCCGGCCGCGCCCAAGGTGTCGGTCTACGGTCATCGCGGCGCAAGCGCGCTGTTGCCCGAGCACACCTTGGCGGCCTATGCGCAGGCCATCGCCGACGGCGCCGATTACATCGAACCGGACCTGGTGATGACCAAGGACGGGGTGATGGTGGCCCGCCACGAGAACGAGATCGGCGGCACCACCGATGTGGCCGAGCACAAGGAATTCGCCAAGCGCAAGACCCGCAAGGTCATCGACGGGCAGACGGTCGAAGGCTGGTTCACCGAAGACTTCACCCTGGCCGAGCTGAAGACCCTGTACGCTCGCGAGCGCCTGCCGGAGTTCCGCAGCACCGCGTATGACGGCCAGTTCCGCATCGCCAGCCTGGACGAGATCCTGGCGTTCCTGGTGCAGCAGGCAGGTCGTGCCAACCGTGGCATCGGCCTGGTGCCGGAGATCAAGCATCCAACCTACTTCCAGTCGATCGGCCTGCCGATGGAAGACAAGGTGCTGGCTGCGCTGCGTGGCAACGCCTATACCAACGTCGGCCCGGTCACCATCCAGTCGTTCGAGACCGCCAACCTGCGTTACCTGCGCGGCAAGATCCCGCGTGGCAGCAACATCCGCCTGCTGCAGCTGCTGTGGAAAGGCGACACCCAGCCGGCCGACATCGCCAAGGCCGGCGGTGCGCTGACCTATGCGCAGATGATGACGCCAGCAGGTCTGAAGGACATCGCGACCTATGCCGATGGCATCGGCCCGGAGCTGCGCTCGATCATCCCGCTGGATGCCAACGGTGCGCTGGGCACGCCGACGTCGCTGGTGCGCGATGCGCACGCGGTGGGCCTGATGGTGATCCCGTACACCTTCCGCCCGGAGAACCACTTCCAGGCCAGCAACCTGCGCAAGGGCGCGGACAATGCGCGCAATGCGGAGGGGTCGATCGCCGAGATGCGCGCCTACCTGGCGACCGGCATCGATGCCTTCTTCACCGATGACCCGGCACTGGGCCGGCAGGCGGTGGATGGCATGGGCGCGGCGGGAAACGCGGCGGATTGATACGCCGGTGGTAGATGCCGACCTTGGTTGGCACGCGGTCGCCGTGGGGTCATGAACGCCGGAGGCAGGAGCGCCGACCAAGGTCGGCGGCTGCCGGGTCATCGGTGATCGGGGTCAGAGCCCCTTCGGGGATCCGACCCCGCCACCGCTCAGCCGCGCGGGTCTTCCGGCCGCCGGAACGGGACGACCACATAGTCCTGCCCTTCGCGCGGCTGCCACAGCACCGGTACGCGCTGCGGCGACGGCGGCTCGAGTTCGTCGTCGGCCAGCGGCTCGACCTCTTCTTCCTCGTCTTCCCAGCTGTAACGCGGGCGCGGCGGCAACGGGTCGGCATTGCGGAACAGCAGCGCGGCGATGATGCCGGCGAAGGCACCGCCCATGTGCGACTGCCAGGACACGCCGTCGGCGTGCGGCAGCACGGTCATCAGCATGCCGCCGTAGAACAGCATGCCGATCAGCCCGGTGGCGATGGCCGCGCGGTCGCGGCGCAGCAGGCCGAGGCTGGCCAGCAGGAACATCAGGCCGTGGGTGACGCCACTGGCGCCGAGATGGAAGCTGCCGGGGTTGCCCAGCATCCACGCACCGATGCCCGAACCGACCCACAGCAGGGGCAGGGCACGTAGCGTGGCCTTCGGATAAACGCTGCCGGCGAGGGTGCCGAGGATCAGGATCGCGGCGCTGTTGGCGGCGATGTGTTCGACCGAGGCATGCAGCAGCGGCCCGCCGATCAGGCCGAGCAGGCCCTTGGCTTCCAGCGGTGCCACGGCCCAGGGTCGCCAGTCGAAATGGTCCTGCAGGGCGAACACGGCCACCAGCACCAGCACGGCGGCCAGGCTGGCGTTGAAGGCGCGCAGGATACGCGTGCGGTCGTTGCGATCGGCCGGCGCGTCGCCGGCGGGCAGGGGCGCGTTCGTGTTCATACCCTCAGCAATGGCGGTGGCCGGCGCGAAACCAAGGCCACCGCTGCGGGAGAGTGGGGGCGGCCGGCGGGACAATCCAACCGGCCGTGCCGTTCAACAGGTCAGGCTCAGGCCTGGCCTTCGCCTTCCTTCGGTGGGTACTTCAGGCTCAGCACCACGGTCGTGGCAATGATCACCGCGACCACGCCCAGCGAGATCGGGGTCGGGATCTTGAACAGGTCGATGATCATCATCTTGATACCGATGAAGGCCAGCACCAGCGCCAGGCCGTACGGCAGCAGGTGGAAGCGGTCGGCCATGCCGGCCAGCAGGAAGAACATCGCACGCAGGCCGAGCACCGCGAACACGTTGGAGGTCAGCACGATGAACGGGTCGGTGGTGATCGCGAAGATCGCCGGGATGCTGTCCACCGCGAAGATCACGTCGGTTACTGCGATCAGGATCAGCACCGCGAACAGCGGGGTGAACCAGCGCACGCCGTCGCGCTTGACGCTCATCGCGTTGCCTTCGTAATCCGGCAGCAGGCGCAGGTGCTTGCGCATCCAGCGCAAGGCCGGATTGGCTTCCAGGTCAGGCTCCTGGCCCGCGGCGAACCACATCTTCCAGCCGGTGAAGAGCAGGAAGGCGCCGAACACGTAGAGCAGCCAATGGAACTGGGTGATCAGCACGCTACCGGCGAAGATCATGATCGTACGCAGCACGATCGCACCCAGGATGCCGATGATCAGCACCTTCTGGCGCTGTTCCTCCGGCACCGCGAAGTAGCTCATGATCATCAGGAAGACAAAGATGTTGTCCACCGCCAGCGCCTTCTCGACCAGATAGCCGGTCAGGAACTCCAGGCCGACCTTGTTGGCCACGACCTGGCCGGCGGTCTCGTTCAGGTAGAACCAGAGGCCGCCGTTGAAGGCCAGCGCCAGCGCGACCCAGCCGATGGACCACCACAGGGCCTCCTTGAAGGTGACCTTGTGCGGGCCACCATGGCGCATCAATACGAGGTCGACCAGCAGGGCGATGACCACCACCGCTGCGAAGCCGCCCCACAACCACAAATTACCGATCGTCTGCATGGGTTTGTCCGTTGGGAAATGAAAAATGCCTCAAGCCGGACGGCGAGGATCTGCAACGGAGGATCGGGAGGGGATCCGGGGACAGAGCTTCGCCAGTACGGCGAAGGTCTCGCTCGCAGTTCCGATGGGCGGGAACTGCCGTTGCACCGGAGCCTGCGGGCTCGAATTGACGGCGACAACGTCTGGGAGCTACTCCCCTTCTGCCGCCGATTCTGCGGCCTGGCCTGGCCGGCGTCAAATGCCCTGGGGCCGGGCCAGCTCTGGTAGGTGCCAACCTTGGTTGGCACACCGGCCCGGGGGTCAGAGCCCCTGTGGGGATCTGACCCCAGCGCCCGGTTTACAATGGGCGGATGAATACCCCCCTTCCCGTTGTCCGCCTCAAGAACGCGTGGCGTTCCAGCCACCCGTGGATCTTCCAGAAACTGGTCGAGAAGCCGACCGTCCGGCCCAAGCCCGGCTCCCTCGTCGACGTCGTCGGCGTGGATGGCGAGTTCATCGGCCGTGGTTTCTACAACGGGCATTCGCGTATTGCCGTACGCATCCTCGAAACCGACCCGCAGATCCCGGTGGATGCCGGCTGGTTCTCGCGCAAGATCGCCCAGGCGGTATCGCTGCGCCGTGAGGTGCTGAAGCTCGATGCGGTGTCCGACGCCTGGCGCGTGGTGCACAGCGAAGGCGACGGTCTGTCCGGCCTGGTGGTGGACCGTTACAACGACCTGGTGGTGGTGGAGTTCTTCGCCGCCGGCATGTTCCGCCACCGCGAGTGGATCTACGACGCCCTGCGCGAACAGTTCCCGGGCTGCCGCTTCCACAGCTTCGCCGACGAGCACGTACAGAAGCAGGAAAGCTTCGACTTCCACGGCAACACCACCACCGAAGCATCGGTGATCACCGAGTACGGCATCAAGTTCCGCGCCGACCCGGCCGGTGCGCACAAGACCGGTTTCTTCGCCGACCAGCGCGAGAACCGTGAGTGGCTGAGCCAGCAGGTGGAAGGCAAGAGCGTGCTTGACCTGTGCTGCAACACCGGTGGTTTCGCGGTGTATGCGGCCGCGCGCGGTGCATCGGAAGTGGTCGGCATCGACATCGATGAAGACGTCATCCAGATCGCCAAGGGCAATTCGCGCCTGAACAACGTGCGCCCGAAGTTCGTCCAGTCCGACATCTTCCCGTGGCTGCGTGATGCGGCCAACCGCGGTGAGCAGTACGACGTGGTGATCCTGGACCCGGCGAAGATGACCCGCGACCGTGAGCAGGTGATCACCGCGCTGAAGAAATACCTGGACATGAACAAGCTGGCGCTGGGCGTGGTCAAGCCCGGTGGCCTGTTCGCCACGTTCTCCTGCACCGGCCTGGTGGCCGAGGACCAGTTCCTCGACATGTTGCGTCGTGCAGCGTACTTCTCCGGCCGCACCATCCAGATCCTGAAGGTGGCCGGCGCTGGTCCGGACCATCCGTTCATGGCCCACGTGCAGGAATCGCGTTACCTGAAGGCCGTGTTCTGCCGCGTGGTGGACTGACCTACGGGGTGTGGAGCCGGGCGATGCCCGGCTCCCCCACACAGCGCCGAAGACTGCCCCCGCGCGCCGGCCTCAGGGCTGCGCGCGGGGCGGCGCAGGAACCGGCTGCAGCTGCTGCAGCAACCCGTTGATCACTTCGGACCTGCGCCGCAGATGGTGGCCGAGCACGATCGCCACCGCACCCAATGCAAGCAGCGCCGGTACCGCGAGCAGCGCGAGCACCCAGCCGACGTCGAACAGAAGCCAGCCCAGCAGACGCTGCTGATGCCATCGCTGCGACCGTTCAGAGCGGGGCAGCCCTGCTGCATTCTCGAAGCGGGACTGCATTGCCGGCGATACCGGAACGCCGATGTCCTCGCCATTGGCCAGCGCGCGTGCGGTGGCAACCACGGCTGGCGAGGCCACGCCGTAGGGCAGCTCCTGCTGTGCACGCAGATAGGCCTGCCACTGCGGGCTGAAACTGCTGAAGTCCGGACTGGCGATGAGCGCGTCCAGCTGCCGATGGTCGAGCCGATCGCCCTGGCCCATGGCGGGTGCGGTGATGCCCATGCTTCCCCACGCACCGCACAGCAGCATCGAACCCAGCGCGAACGACCAGGCGAAGCGGCGAACGCGATGGCGGCCGAGCAGGTCGCGCACACCGAAGTACATCCACACCAGCAGCAAGGGGGTCATGACCAGCAGGATGAGCAGCTGCTTTCCTGTGTCCTTCCCCCCATGGCCGGCCGGCACGTGCGCCCACGAAGGCGGACCGAGTTCGGTGCCGGTGAAGGCCAGCGCCATGTAGGACAGTGCCGTGGCCGCTAGCGGAATGCAGGCCAGGCCGAAGACCCGCAGCAGCGAGGCCCGCCGGTAGAACGCGCGCAGGCCCGGAACGGCTTCCGCCCGCGCCTGCAGATCCGGCGGGATCTGCAGCGGATCGCGTACCGGCGCGCTCATGCCGGCACCGCCGATGTGCGCAGCAACTGCTGCAGGGCCTGTTTCAGCTGGTCCTGTGCCTGTGCCGCGCTGGCGATCATCTGCGGGCTGGCATTGTCGCTGTTGTGCAGCGCCTGGATGGTCTGGCGCCAGATCGGCAACAGGATCTGCACCGTCTCGCCGTAACGGTCCAGCAGGTCGATGGCATGGCTGCGTGCCATCTGCACCTGCATCCGGCTCATCGAATGGCTGGCCAGCAGCGCGGTCAGGTTGGCTACGCGGCGTTGCAGCCGCTCGACCGGACGGTCGAGCACCGGCGCATCATCGGCGCTGTCGACGGTGGCTGGCAGTTCCTGCAGGAACTGTACGCCTGCATCGATGTACACCTGCAGCCGCACACCCTGCACGTCATGCTCGAGCAGCTGCGCATCCAGTCGATCGACGCTGGCGCGCACGGCGATGGCCTCGCGCTCGATCCTGGCCAGTACATCGCCGTTGCTGCCCATGGCGATGCGCCGGCGCAGGCGTTCTTCGATATCGGCACCGGTGAACCGCTGCCACCACCCCGCGCGCTGCAGCAGGGCATTGGGATCGTGCTCGGACAGCCGGCTGACCAGCTCAGCAAGCGCCTGCGCCAGCGCGTTGGCGCTGCCATCCTGCCAGGCCGGCTCGGCGCTGGCGTTGGCCAGGTCGGCCGGACCATAGCGGCCGATGTCGGTGCGCCCGGCAAACAACGTTGGCAGCACATCACGCTTGAGCTGTTCAACGGTGACCATGCTGGCGGGGACAGGCGCTTCGTCCTGCACGGGCAGCGCCGGAGGCTGGGACTTCGACATCGGTGTTTCCATTCCATGGTCGACGCAGCACGCGGTGCCGCACGCTGCCTTTATCGGCTGCGGGCGAGTGTAATGGAGCCGGCTGGCCAATGCGGCACTACCCGCGTTGGTCGTCCCGGCGCTATGGTCGTGTCCTTCCCATTGCCGGTGGATGCCCATGCCGTCGTTGCGTCGTCTCTCCCTGCTGCTCGCGCTGGCGCTGAGTGCGCCGCTGTCCGCCCATGCCATCGACTTCAGCGCGCAGGAACTGGCCCGGGCCAAGGCACTGCAGCAGCGCCTGCTGACCCTGGACAGCCATCTGGATACGCCGGCCAACTTCGGCCGCGACGGCTTCGACATCGAGCAGCGGCACGACCGCAATGCGCTCTCGCAGGTGGATTACCCGCGCATGGTCGAAGGCGCGCTGGATGGCGGCTTCTTTGCGATCTACACCGACCAGGGCGATCGCACTGCTGCTGCGCATCTGGCCGAGCGCGATCACGGCCTGCAGCGTCTGCTGGAGATCCGCGAAATGCTGGCCGCCAACCCCGAGCGCTTCGCGCTGGCGCTGACCGCCGATGACGCGGCGCGCATCAAGGCCGCCGGCAAGCGCGTGGTCTACATCAGCATGGAGAACGCCAGCCCGCTGGTGGCCGATCCCAGCCTGCTCTCGTTCTATCACCGTGCCGGGCTGCGCCTGCTCAGCACCGTGCACTTCGCCAACAACGAGTTCGCCGATTCGGCCACCGACCCCAAGGGCGCGGAGTGGAAAGGCCTGAGCCCGGCCGGCAAGGACCTGGTGCGGCAGGCGGTGAAGCTGGGCATCGTCATCGACCAGTCGCACGCCTCCGATGCCGTGTTCGACGATCTGCTGGCGATGATGCCGGTGCCGTTCGTGTTGTCGCACAGCTCGGCCAAGGCGATCTACGACCACCCACGCAACCTCGATGACGCGCGCCTGCGCCGCCTGGCCAAGGCCGGCGGCGTGATCCAGGTGAACGCGTATGGCGGCTACCTGATCGACACCGCCAAGTCGCCCGAGCGCAAGCAGGCCGAAGAGGCCCTGAGCAAGCAGCTGGGTGGCTGGGAAGGCATGACCATCGAACAGGGCGTGGCGCTGCAGAAGGCCGAGCAGGCACTGGACCACGAACATCCGGTGCGCCATGCCAGCCTGGACGACTTCTTCGCCCACTTCGAGCACATCCTCAAGGTCGTCGGCCCCGAGCACGTCGGCATTGGGCTGGACTGGGATGGTGGCGGTGGCCTGAGCGACCTGCCAGATGTCAGTCAGTTGCCGAAGATCACCGCGTGGCTGTTGCGCAAGGGCTACACCGAGCAGCAGATCGCCGCCATCTGGGGAGGCAACCTGCTGCGGGTGATGCGCCAGGCGCAGGACTACGCGGCAAAGCAGGGCGGCTAGCCGCCCTGCGGTAGTGCCGGCCGCTGGCCGGCAACTGCATGCAGCCAATTGATGCGGAGGTTGCCGGCCAGCGGCCGGCACTACCAGAACGATGCCGGGTCATGCCCGGCGGCGCCCTTATTTCGCGATCAGCGCGTTGCGACGGCTGTAGGCGAAGTACAGCACCAGGCCGACCACGTTCCACGCCAGGAAGTACAGCTGGGTGGTGTGCGGCAGGCTGATGAACAGGTAGATGCAGCCCAGTGCCGCCAGCGGGCCGACGATGAACGCCAACGGCGTGCGGAAGGTGCGCTCGCGGTTCGGTTCACGCACGCGCAGCACCACCAGGCAGATGCCAACGGCGGTGAACGCGGCCAGGGTGCCGGCATTGGCCAGCGCGGCGATCTCGTCCAGGCGCGCCACACCGGCCAGCGCCGACACCACCACGGCGGTGAACAGCGTGGTCGCCACCGGCGTGCCGGTGCGCGCGTTGACCTTGGACAGGCCACGCGGCAGCAGGCCATCGCGGCTCATGACGAAGAAGATGCGGCTCTGGCCATACAGGAACGCGAGCAGCACGGTCGGCAGGGCGATGATCGCGATCACGCCGATCAGCATCGCGGCGGTCGGCTGGCCCAGCTGACGCATGATCAGTGCCAGCGGTTCGGCACTCTGGCCGAACACGGTGTAGCTCATCGCACCGATCGCGGCCAGCGCCACCAGCACGTACACGATGGTGCAGCCGACCATCGAGCCGATGATGCCGATGGACAGGTCGCGGCCGGGGTTCTTGGTTTCTTCGGCGGCGGTGGAGATCGCATCGAAGCCGTAGAACGCGAAGAAGATGATCGCCGCTGCCGCCATCACGCCGCGCTCGACGCCATCCGGTCCCAGCGTCTTGGCGAACCCATAGGGCATGAACGGTTGCAGGTTGTTGGCGTCGAACGCCGGCAGGGCCACCGCCACGAAGATGGCCAGCGCGATCAGCTTGAACACGACCAGGATCGCGTTGAGGGTGGCGCTCTCCTTGGTACCGGCCATCAGCATCAGGGCGACCAGCCAGGTGATGACGATGGCGGGCAGGTTGATCATGCCGCCATCGACGTGCGGGCCCGCCGCGAGCATGGCCGGCAGGCGCAGGTCCCAGCCGAACTGGGTATGCACCCATTCCAGGAAGCCGACGAAATAGCCCGACCAGCCGACCGCCACGGTACTCACCACCAGCGAGTACTCCAGGATCAGGCTCCAGCCCACCACCCAGGCGAAGACTTCGCCCAGGGCACTGTAGCTGTAGGTATAGGCGCTGCCGGCGGCCGGCATCATCGTGGACAGTTCGGCGTAGGCCAATGCCGCGCAGGCACACACCGCGCCGGCGATGGCGAAGGAGATCAGCACGGCGGGGCCGGCGCGGTCGGCACCGACGCCGATCAGGGTGTAGATGCCGGTGCCGACGATGGCGCCGATGCCGAGCGCGATCAGGTGCGGCCAGCTGAGGGTCGGGACCAGGCGCCGGCCGGCTTCGTGGACGGTGACGGAATCTAGGGACTTGCGCCGGAGCAGGGACATGCAGGCCTCGGAAGGGGGGACTGAGAACGACAAGTCCCCGAGTGTGACCGAACGCAGCGCAGCATTGCCACTGACGGGGGTCATGGCCGGCACAGCGCGCGCTGGACTGTGGGCACGCTGCCGGAATCGGCACAAACGGCCTCAGTCCAGGCGGCTACCAGTGACAGCCGTCGTCCTGGAAGGCGTTGAAGTCTTCTTCGAAATCCGTGCGGCGACCGTCTCGGGCCCGCACGTAGCTGAAGCTGTAGATCCGTGCGCCCTGCGTGCTCAGCGTGTAGTGACCGTTGATGCGGCCCTCAACGCGCTCTTCCCAGACAGTATCGAACTGGTAGGGGCGGTCTTCGTCCAGCACCGTGGTCTCTTCGGAAACCCGGTGCAGCGGCAGGCGCTCGCGGTGCCCGGCGTAGCGCACGTCGGCGCGGCCATCGTCCAGCCAGCGCCATTCCAGGTGGATCGTGCCGTTGGCACCGCCGGTGAGGCAGCGGTGATCAGGTGCGGCCGTGGCCGATCCACTGGCAAGCAGCAACACCAGGGCTGCAGCGACCGCGAGCGTTGGTGTTGCGGCCATGGCGCCTCCTTCCAGCATGGGGCGCCAGCATAGCGCGCCCCCGGTATTACCTGCCCGGTGCGCGTGGCTGCAGACGCGTACCACCGCTCATCAGCATGCGCGGCAGCGGCATCTGCAGGAAGTCGTGCGGGAAGGCCGGCGCGACCGCGCTGATCGCATCCAGCCGTGCCAACGCCTCAGCCGGCAGCGCCAGATCCAGCGCCGCCAGGTTGTGTTCCAACTGGTCCAGGGTGCGTGCACCGACGATCGGCATGGCCCCGGCCGCGGGTCGTTGCAGCAACCAGGCCAGAGCGACCTGCGCAGCCGAGTGCGACAGCTCTGCCGCGATCGCAGCGACTTCCCCGGCGATGTTCAACGAACGCGGCGTCAACGCGCCATTGATGAGCGCGACATTACGTCTGGAACCACCCGGCGCGGCCTCGGCGGTCTCGGCTGCGGCCAGGTCCGCCGCGCTGTATTTGCCGGTCAGCACGCCGCTGCCCAGCGGCGACCACGCCACCACGCCCAACCCGAGCGCATCGGCCATCGGCAGCAGTTCGTGTTCGACGCTGCGCTGGATCAGGCTGTATTCGATCTGCAGCGCCACCAATGGCGACCAGCCGCGTAGATCGGCCAGGGTCTGCATGCGCGCGATCTGCCAGGCTGGCGTGTCCGAGATGCCGGCGTACAGCACCTTGCCGCTGCGCACGAGGTCGTCGAAACCGCGCATCACCTCGTCCACGCCGGTGGTGTCGTCCCAGGCGTGCAGGTACAGCAGATCCAGGTAGTCGGTGCCGAGCCGGCGCAGGCTGTCCTCCACCGAGCGCATCATGCTCTTGCGATGGTTGCCGGCGTTGTTCGGATCGCCCGGCACGGTCGCCAGGGTGTACTTGCTGGCGATCACCAGCCGTTCGCGGCGGCCTTGGGCGAACCGCCCGAGCAGGGTCTCTGCGCTGCCATTGGTGTAGTTGTTCGCGGTATCGACGAAGTTACCGCCACGTTCGACGTAGGCATCGAAGATGCGGCGGGCCTCGGCTTCGTCCGCGCCCCAACCCCAGTCGGCACCGAAGGTCATCGTGCCCAGCGCCATCGGGCTGACACGCAGGCCGGAGCGGCCGAGCAGGCGGTAGTGATCAAGTGACATGTGGCATTCCATCGGAGGAGGCGGGTGTTCCGCCGGGAGGCCAAGCATCCGTCCGATGATCTTGTGGATAAACTGGATGCAGTCGAACTGACAATGAAGGAAGGCTTCACAATGGATCCCTCCGCACCGCTGTCTGCGGTGGTTGCCTTTGTCCACGTGGCCGACCACGCCAGCTTTACCCGCGCCGCCGATGCCCTGGGTGTCTCGACCTCGGCGCTGTCACAGAGCGTGCGTGCGCTGGAGGCGCGGATGGGCGTGCGCCTGTTGCAACGGACCACGCGCCGGGTGGGTCTGACCGAGCACGGCGCACGCTTCCTGCAGCGCGTGCGTGGCGGGTTGGCACAGATCGAATCGGCCTTCGACGACCTGGACAGCGCGCGGACGGTGCCGGCCGGTCGGCTGCGCATCACCCTGCCACGCATCGTTGCCGAACGCCGGGTTCTGCCGGCGCTGCCGTCCTTCCTGGCCCGGTATCCGCAGGTAGAGGTGGAATTGTGCGTGGAGCCGGCGCTGACCGATCTGGTCGCCGAGGGTTTCGACGCCGGCATCCGCCTGGGTGAATCGTTGGCGCAGGGCATGATCGCGGTGCCGATCGGGCCACCCGAGCGCCAGGTGGTGGTGGCCACGCCGGGCTACTTCGCGCGCCACGGGGTGCCGCTGAGCCCGCAGGAGTTGCAGGGCCACGACTGCATCGTCCATCGCCGCGCCAATGGCCGGCTCATGCCCTGGGAATTCAGCCGTGAGGGGCGTGACCTGGACGTAGCCGTCGCCGGGCGGCTGGTGTTCAACGATGCCGAACTGGCCTATGCGGCGGTGCTGGCTGGGCTCGGCATGGCGCAGGGCTTCGCTTCGCTGGTCGCCGACGACCTGGCTGCCGGCCGCCTGCGCAGCGTGCTGGAGGACTGGCAGCCGCCGTTCCCCGGCTTTCATCTGTACTACCCGGCGCGCGAGCATATGGCGCCCAAGCTGCGGGTGTTCATCGACCACCTGCGCGCGGCACTCCGCGCCGACGGGCTCTCAGCCGTTCAGGCCCAGGCGGATGCCGAAGCCGACCAGGAACAGGCCGGCCACACGCCGTAGCGCATCGCTGACCCGCGGGTGCTGGATCAACCGACGGCGGGCCAGGTTGCCGACCCAGATCAGCAGCGAGCAGTAGGCGATGCTGACCACGAAGATGATCCCGGCCAGCGCGGCGAACGTGGCGATGCCCTGATGGGCCTTCGGGTCGATGAACAGTGGCAGGAAGGCCATGTAGAACAGGATCGCCTTCGGATTGAGCAGGCTGACCAGGATCGCCTGGTGGAAGTAGCGTCCCGGCTGCATGCGCACCGGGCCAACTTCGGCACCGTCACCCTTGGGCGTGCGCAGCAGGCTGATGCCGACCCACACCAGATACGCCGCGCCGAGATACTGCACGGCATGGAACACCGTCGGATTGGCCTTCAGCAGCGCGGCCACGCCGGCCAATGCCAGCCACATCAGGATCTGGTCGCCAATCAGCAGGCCGGCCAGCGCCGTGTAGCCGCCGCGCACACCGCCACGACCGGTGGCGGTCAGCAGGGTGAAGGTGCCAGGTCCGGGCAGGGCCAGAAACACCAGCACGGCGACCAGAAATGTCCACAGGTCCTGGATGCCCATCCACGGCATGGCGCGATTCTCTTACAACGGGGGAGCACCATTGTCGGCCAGTGGCGTTGCAGGCGACAGGGGCACGTCGCCATGGCCGGGCATCGCGGACAGCAGCGGTTGCAGGTACTGGCGCAGCTGCGCGTGCAGTTGCCGCACGGCCGGTGAGAACTGCTTGCGGTGCGGGCACACCAACTGCAGGGGGATGTGGCTGCCGATGCCATCCAGCAGCACCTGCAGGCGTCCACCCAGCACATCGTCGCGCACGTCCAGCCAGGATTTGTAGGTGATGCCTTCGCCGGCGACCGCCCAGCGCCGCACCACGTCGGCGTCGTCGCAGACCAGTGGCCCGCGCACCGGGGTCACCACGCGGCGCCCCTCAAGCTCGAACGACCAGCGATCGTAGGCGCGCCCGCCGAGCTGGTAGACAAGGCAATCGTGTTCGCGCAGATCCTCCAGCCGTGAGGGCACACCACGCCGCCGCAGGTACTCGGGCGATGCGGCGAGTACGCGCCGGTTGCCTTCCAGCAACGGCAGGGCGACATAGCTGGCATCGTCGAAGTGACCGATGCGGATGGCCACGTCGACCGGGTCGCGGAACACGTCGGCCACTTCGTCGGACAGGCGCAGGTGCAGGCGCAGCCGTGGATGTGCGGCACGGAACGCAGTCAGCCACGGCAGCAGCAGGTTGCGGCCGAAGTCCGAGGGCGCCGACAACTGCAGGGTGCCGTGCAGTTCCGCATCCTCGCCCTGCACCCGCGCCTGGCCTTCGCGCAGGGTGGTCAGAACGTCCTGTGCATAGGGCAGGTACAGCGCGCCTTCGGCGGTCAGCCGCAGGCTGCGGGTGGTACGCACGAACAGGCGCAGGTCCAGTTCGCGTTCCAGCCGTGCCACCGCCGCGGCCACCTGGCCCGGCAGCAGGTCGGCCTCGCGCGCGGCCTGCGAGAAGCTGCCCAGCGCAGTGGTACGGACGAACAGCTGCAGATCGTCGAAACGGACCATTTTCATTGCTGCAGTGAAAGTGTTGACCGATTCTGCGCCTTTCTGCCCCCCTGCGCACGGCGCACGCTGTGGCCTCTCCTCACTGGATCTCCCCCATGCGCGCCATTGCCTACACCCATGCCGGCCTGCCGATCGACGACCCGCAGGCCCTGATCGACCTCGACCTGCCCCTGCCGCAGCCGGGCCCACGCGACCTGCGGGTGGCGGTGCGCGCGGTGGCGGTGAACCCGGTCGACACCAAGGTGCGACGCGGCGCTGCCACCGACGGCCCACGCGTGCTGGGGTGGGATGCGGTCGGCGTGGTCGATGCAGTTGGCAGCGAGGTGACCCTGTTCCAACCCGGCGACGCCGTGTACTACGCCGGTGTGATCGATCGCCCGGGCAGCAATGCCGAATACCAGCTGGTGGACGAGCGCAGCGTAGGCCGCAAGCCGGCCAGCCTGGACGATGCCGCCGCGGCGGCGCTGCCGCTGACCGCGATCACCGCATGGGAACTGTTGTTCGACCGCCTGCGCATCGCCGAAGGCGGTGGCGACGGTAAGACCCTGCTGGTGATCGGTGCAGCGGGCGGCGTCGGTTCGATCCTGGTGCAGTTGGCGCGTCGGCTGACCAAGCTGACGGTGATCGGTACCGCCTCGCGCCCGGAGACCCAGGACTGGGTGCAGGCGATGGGCGCGCACCATGTGATCGACCACACCCGGCCGCTGGCCGAGGGCCTGGCCCGGCTGGGCATCACCGAGGTGGACCACGTGGCCAGCCTGACCCACACCGACCAGCACTACGCACAGATCGTCGAGCTGCTGGCGCCGCAGGGGCAGCTGGGGCTGATCGATGATCCGGGCCAGATCGATGTGATGGCGCTGAAGCGCAAGGCGCTGTCGCTGCACTGGGAATCGATGTTCACCCGGCCGCTGTACAGGACCGCGGACATGCAGCGGCAGCACGAACTGCTGAACCGGGTGGCCGAACTGGTCGATGCCGGTGTGCTGCAGACCACGCTGGGTGAGCACTTCGGGCGCATCGACGCGGCCAACCTGCGCCGTGCGCACGCGCTGCTGGAGAGCCATCGGGCCAAGGGCAAGATCGTGCTGGAAGGCTGGTAAGGCCACGCCCTTCCTGTAGAGCCGAGCCCACGCTCGGCTGCTGTTGGCACATGCCGTTCAGCCGAGCATAGGCTCGGCTCTACACACGTACCTTCCGACGTGTCGACCAAGGTCGACACCTGCCAACAGCGGCGAGAACCTCTCCTCAGGCCACGCCGTTGTCCACGTAGGCGGTGAAACCCGGCTGCTGTCGCAGGCGCTCGAACCATGCTTCCACGTGGGGCAGCGCCGGTTTGCTACCGGGGGTGCTGCGCCAGCGCTGCGTCGACAGGCCGAGGACAATGTCGGCGAGGGTGAAGGTGCTTCCCGCCACGTAGGCGTTGCTGGCCGCCAGTTGCGCGTCCAGCGTGCCCATCAGCTGGTTCCAGTGCATCAGGCTGGCCTCGGCGCGTGCGTCGTCCGCGAAGTCGGGGTGCTGGCGCACGCGGGCCATGAACACGTGGCGCCAGGCGCTGTTGAGGTCGGTGGCCTGCCAGTCCATCCACTGCTCGACCCTGGCGCGGTCCTGCGCCACGGTGGGTAGCAGGTCATCGCGGCCCTGGCGGGCGGCCAGGTAGCGGCAGATGCTGTTGGACTCCCACAGCACGAAGTCGCCGTCGCGCAGCACCGGCACCTGCCGGTTCGGGTTGAGCGTGGCCAGCAGGTCCGGCGCGGGTGCCGGATCATGTGAGAACGCGAGATCGAGTTCGGCGCACAGCCACAGCACCTTGCGTACGTTGATCGAGGTGGGCTTTCCGTACAGAACAAACATGGGCTCGTTTCAGCAGCTGAGACTGGGCCAGCCTACACTTGCCACATGCAAACCGAATTCCTCCTCGTCGCCGGCCTGCTGCTGGTCGTGCTGATCCTGCAACTGGTGGCGCTGCTGCGCCGCCCGCCCCACGACCGCCTGGAACAGGCCGTGCGTGATGAAGCACGCGCCGGCCGCAGCGAGCTGCGTGAGCAGCTCGATGGGTTCGCGCGCGCGCTGACCGATCTGTCCACCCGTACCGATCAGCGTCTGGATCTGCTGCGCGAAGCGCTGGGCGAAGATGCGCGCAAGGCCCGCGCCGAGGCGGCCGACAGCCAGCAGCGCAGTGCCGTCTCGCTGGGCGAACGCCTGCAGGAACTGCGCGTGCAGCTGGATGTGTTCGGCCAGCAGCAGGAGGCGCGTATCCATGCCTTCGGCCAGCAGCTGCAGGAACTGACCGCCCGTACCGATACCCAGTTCGGTGCGCTGCGGCAGGCCCTGGTGGAGGATGCCCGCAAGGGCCGCGAAGAAGGCGCGCAGTCGCAGCAGCGCCTGACCGAGAGCCTGGGCCTGCGCCTGCAGGAGCTGACCCAGCGCAACGAACAGCGCATCTCGGAAATGCGCACCACCCTGGAAGAACAGCTGCGAGCGCTGCAGGCCGACAACGCGCAGAAGCTTGAGCAGATGCGCCACACCGTGGACGAAAAGCTGCAGTCCACGCTGGAAACGCGGCTGGGCAATTCTTTCAAGCTGGTGTCCGAAAGGCTGGAACAGGTGCAGCGTGGGCTGGGTGAAATGCAGCAGCTGGCAACCGGCGTGGGCGATCTGAAGCGGGTACTGACCAACGTCAAGAACCGCGGCAGCTGGGGGGAAGTGCAGCTGGAGAACATCCTCGAGCAGACCCTCACCCAGGAACAGTACGCGCGCGGGGTCAAGGTGCGTCCTGACGGCAACGAGATGGTCGACATCGCCGTGCGCCTGCCGGGCCGTCGCGACGACGACACGCCGGTCTGGCTGCCAATCGATTCCAAGTTCCCGCGCGAAGACTATGAGCGCCTGCTCGATGCGCAGGAACAGGGTGATGCCGAGGGCGTGCGCCTGCAGGGCATCCAGCTGGAACGCGCGATCCGCGTGCAGGCCAAGTCGATCAGCGAAAAGTACATCGTGCCGCCGCACACCACCGATTTCGCGGTGATGTTCGTGCCCACCGAAGGGCTGTACGCCGAGGTGATCCGGCGCCCGGGCCTGGTCGACCTGCTGCAGCGCGAGCACCGCGTGGTGGTGGCTGGCCCGACCACCGTCACCGCGTTGCTCAACAGCCTGCAGATGGGCTTCCGTACCCTGGCCATCGAGCAGCGATCGAGCGAAGTGTGGGGGCTGCTGGGCGCAGTGAAGAGCGAGTTCGGCAAGTTCGCCGGCATCCTCGAGAAGGCCGAGAAGCAGATCACCACCGTGGGCCGCAGCATCGGCGAGGCCAGCCGCAAGACCCGCACCATCGAACGCCGACTGCGTGGTGTGGAATCACTGGCGACCGAACAGGCGCAGGGCCTGCTGGGCGACCTGGGCGAAGTGTCCAGCGACGAAGAGGTGGCAGAAGGCGAGGGTGAGGACGCCTGAAACCGGCTGACACGCCACCTGCATGGGCGGGTGCGTATGCTGGCGCCGTCCACACCCTTCAGGTACCGCCATGCGCCTCCGATTCCTTGCCAGCTTTGCCCTGGGCGCGCTCCTTGCCGCCTGCAGCAGCACCCCACCGGTCAGTGAAGACGCAGCCGTGGCAGCCACGGCGGCCGACAGCCCTGAAGCCGCTGCAGCCTATGAAGAAGCACGCGATGTGGACTGTCGCGCTGCGGGTGGCACGCTGCAGCCGTTGGGACGCCTGCAGCGGGTGCAGTGCGTGATTCCCTATGCCGACGCCGGCAAGTCCTGCGGCAGCAAGAGCGACTGCAGCGGCCAGTGCCTGGCGACGGGTGAGGTGGCTGCCGGCGCGGTAGCGACCGGCACCTGCCAGCGTGATGTCAGCCAGAACTTCGGTTGCCGCCAGCGCATCGACGGTGGCAAGGCACAAGGCACCATCTGCGTTGATTGAGGATGTCCTGTAGAGCCGAGCCCATGCTCGGCTACCGTGGCATCAGCCGAGCATGGGCTCGGCTCTACAACAGCGCGTGCGGCGGTATGCTGGTGGGCCTTTCCCCGCTGTAGCCGGAGCCCCGCGTGAGCACCCCGATCCAGGATATTCCCCTCACCACCATCGACGGCCAGCCGTCCTCGCTTGCCGACTACCAGGGCAAGGTGCTGCTGCTGGTCAACGTCGCGTCCAAGTGCGGCCTGACCCCGCAATACGAAGGCCTGCAGGCGCTGTACGCGGAAAAGCACGCGCAGGGCCTGGAAGTGCTGGGCTTCCCGGCCAACAACTTCCTCGGCCAGGAACCGGGCAGCGAGGCGGAGATCCAGCAGTTCTGCCAGCTGACCTACGATGTGAGCTTCCCGATGTTCGCCAAGATCAGCGTGGCCGGTGAAGACACCCACCCGCTGTACCAGCAGCTGACTGCCGCGCAGCCGCAGGCGATTGGCGAAGGCCCGCTGCGCGAGCGTCTGGCCAGCAAGGAGATTCCGATCCACCCGGCACCGGCGGTGCTGTGGAATTTCGAGAAGTTCCTGGTCGGCCGCGATGGCAAGGTCATCGCCCGCTTTGCCCCGGACGTGGCCGCAGATGACGCGCGCCTGCGCGAAGCGGTCGAGGCGGCGCTGGCGGCCTGAAGACGACGTGCCAACCAAGGTTGGCACCCACCGGAAGGTGGGAGGATGCCGGTAAACAAAAAACCCCGCCGAGGCGGGGTTTTTCTCATGCGTTACCAGCAGCGGTCAGTTGGTCCACTGCGGCATCGGCATCGCATCGACCGGGATCGGCGAGTTCGCATCGTCGCTGCCACGCTCGCGCTTGCCGCGCAGGTCGTTCTCGATCTGGTAGTTGCGGCGCTGCATCCAGGCATCGCGGACCAGGGCGTATTCGTCAACTGCGGTATCGCGCAGGTCGTCGATCGCCAGCAGCTGTGCACGGGTATCGACCAGCTGCAGGCCCTGCAGGCCGATGCGGTACTTGTCGCTTTCGATGCGGCGGATCGGCGACAACGGGATATCACCGGCCAGGCCGAACACATCACGTACGGTACGCGGGCCGAAGAACGGCAGTTCCACATAACGCGAGCGACGCCAGCCCCAGGCACCCAGGGTCTGCCCGAAGTCCTCGTTGCGACGCGGCACCATCGCCTTGCTGGCCGGATCGAACAGGCCACCAACGCCCAGCGTGCTGTTCATCAGGAACCGGCCCAGGCTGTCCCAGGCATCGGCCGGGCGGCCCTGCAGCAGCTGGTTGGTGATGGTCAGCGGTGCACGCAGGTTGCTGAAGAAGTTGCTTACGCCGGTACGGGCAAAGCGCGGCACCACGTGGGTATAGGCGGTTGCCAACGGGCGGGCGATACCGCGGTCGACCGCATTGTTGAACCCGTGCACCTTGCGGTTGAACGGTTCCCACGGGTCGTACGCAGCGGTGCTGGTGGTGCTGCCGTTGGCGCCGTACAACGCGTCGAAGTCGTCATCGCCGCCCGGAGCGGTGGCAGCGGCATCATTGCCGCTTGCACCCTGCGAAGCGACCGCCGGTGCCGGCGTGGCCGCTGCAGGTACGGGGGCGTCGGCAACCACGCTCGCAGCAGGTGCATCGGCACCAGCCGCATTGTCGACGGGGGCGGTACTCGTCGCCGGCACCACGGTGTCGGCCACCGGCGCATCGCTGCGTGCCGGCTTGCCGGCACAGGCGCTGAGCGCGGCGGCCAGGAGGATCAGGGGGAAAACGCGCACGACGTTCATGTCAGCTCGCAGCAGAAGTAGCGTTGAAGTCCAGGTCGGGCGACAGCCGGTAGGCCGCGCTCAGTTCGTTGTAGCCGGCGGGGGCGCCGGAGATCGTCAGCGGATGACCGCCCTGGCGCGCGCGCGCGGCCAGCTCGGCCAGCAACGCCAGGCCGGCGCTGTCCACGCGCTCGACCTCCGCCAGTTCCAGCCGCGACAGCTGCGCCGGCAGGGCCTGCAGTTGCGGCCACAGCGCGATCACCGCTGCACGGTCGAGCACCCCGCGCAGGCGCAGGGTGTCACCTTCCAGCAGCGCCAGCGCCTTATTTGCCATTGCCGGCCGGCCCGGCCTGCATGCTACCGCTGCGCAGATCGTTGGCCACCTGCTTGATGCCCTTCTGGCGCAGCGGGGCATCGAACTGGTTGCGGAAGGTCTGCACGTAGGAGATGCCTTCGATGTTGACGTCGAAGATCTTCCACTGGCCGCCTTCATTGCGCATCCAGTACTCGACCGGCGTCGGCTCGCTGCCGGCACGCACCAGCTCGGTGCTCACGCGCACGCCTCGGTTGCCCGGCAGCGGGCTTTCGCCCTTCAGGCGGAAGCTCGGCTTGCCCTGGATGTTGAGCAGGGTCGAGCCATAGCGCTGCATCAGGTTGTCAGCCATCGCATTGGCGAACAGCTTGATGTCCGCGTCGGCGGCGCCCCGGGCGTGCGTGCCCAGCACCAGGCGCGCGGCATAGTCGCGGTCGAAGGTGCGGTTGAGCTCGCTGTCGATGTAGCTGCGCAGGCTGGCCGGGTTGCCGCTGAATTCGGCACGGCGCTGCTGCAGGGTATTAAGGATGCGGGTGCTGGCGTCGATCACCACCTTGCCGGCCTGGCCCTGGGGGGCAGCAGCAGCGGGGGCGGCGGCCTGCGCCTGGGCCAGGAACGGGGTGGCCATCAGCAGCGACGAGGCGAGCAGGGCCGGGATCAGTTTCATCTTCATGGTTGCGGTTCCGTTGCAGGCGCCTGCGCGCCATCGTTGGGCTTCTCAGCAGCGCCACCACCGGCGCCGCCACTGAACATGTACTTGCCGACCAGCTGCAGCAGGTCCACGGCCGGTTGGGTGAACACGATTTCCTCACCGGGCTTGAGCACGTCCGGATCACCGCCGGGCTGCAGACCGATATAGCTCTCGCCAAGCAAACCACTGGTGAAGATGCCGGCGGAGGTGTCGGCCGGCAGGTCCTTGACCTTGCTGTCCATGCGCAGGGTCACGATCGATTCGAACTTCACCGGGTCCAGTTCGATGGAAGCGACCTGGCCGACGGTGACGCCGCCGATCTTCACCGGTGCCTGCTTGCGCAGCTGGCCGACCTGGGAGAAGCGGGCCTTGAGTTCATAGCCTTCGCCACCCCAGCTCCAGCGCTGGTTGGTCGAGGCGACGGCCAGCACCATCAGCGAGGCCAGGGCCAGCAGCAGGAAAGCGCCGACGGAGAATTCGAGTCTGGGACCGCGGATGGCCATGTGGATTACCTGATCAGTCGTGGTGGCCGCGCGCCGATGCGCGCCGCCGATGGAGGGGTTAGGTGAACAACATTGCCGACAGCACGAAGTTGAACATCAGCACCAGAAGCGAGGCGTTGACCACCGCACGGGTGGTGGCCACCGAGGTGCCTTCGATGGTCGGTTCGGCGTGGAAACCGACATAGGCGGCAACCAGAGCAGCGGTGCCACCGAAGATCGCCGATTTCAGCATCGCCACGCCGAAGTCGTCCCAGAAGTCCACGCTGTTTCGCAGTGCCGACCAGAACACGCCGTTGTCCAGGCCCAGCACGTGCACGGCTTCGAAATAGCTGGCGCTGATCGCCAGCGAACAGAAGATGCCGGTCAGCAGCGGCACGGTCAGTACCGCCGCCCAGAAGCGCGGCGCCACGGCCTTGGCCACCGGGTCGATCGCCATTAGTTCCAGCGCCTTGATCTGGTCGGTGGCGCGCATCAGGCCCAGTTCGGCGGCGATCGAGCTGCCGGCGCGGCCGATGAACAACAGCGCGGTCAGTACCGGTGCCAGTTCGCGGTACAGCGACAGGCCGAGCAGGGTCGACAGTGCGTCGGCCGCACCGAAGGTGGTCAGCGTGCGGTAGCCCTGCAGGGTCAGCACCAGGCCGACGAAGGCGCCGCCGACGGCGATGATCGGCAGTGAACGCGCACCGATCTTGTAGATCTCGCGGGTCAGCTCGGCCAGGAAATCACGGGTCGGCAGCGAACCGCGCAGCACGGTCAGCGAGAACAGGCCGGCACGGCCCAGCGAGCGGGTGGCTTGCACGAACGGCATCAGGCAACCCTCGCGCGCGGTGCGGCATCAAACGGGATGGGACCGTCGGGCTGGCCGTGCAGGAACTGCCGCAGCAGCGGGTCCTGGCTGGACTGCAGCGCCTCCGGCGTGCCCTGGAACACGATGCCGCCGTTGGCGATCGCGATCACCTGGTCGCAGATCGGCAGGGTCTCGTGCACGTGGTGGCTGACGATGATGCTGGTCAGGCCCAGGCTGTGGTTGAGGCGCTGGATCAGGCTCATGATCACACCCGAGGCGATCGGGTCCAGCCCGGTCAGCGGCTCGTCGTAGATCATCAGCGGCGGGTCCAGGGCCAATGCGCGGGCCAGGGCCACGCGACGGGCCATGCCACCGGACAGTTCACGCGGCCAGGCATCGGCGGCGGCCAGCAGGCCGACCGAATGCAGCTTCATCTGCACCAGCCGGCGCAGCACCGGTGGCGGCAGGCGGGTGTGGGTGCGCAACGGCAGGGCGACGTTTTCGGCCACGGTCAGGTCGGTCAGCAGGCCATTGCCCTGCAGCAGTACGCCTACGCTCTTGCGCATCTCCAGCAGTTCGGAGGTGCGCTGCGGGATCGGCTTGCCGAACAGGGTGATGTCGCCTGCAACCGGGCGCAGTTCGCCGGTCAGCGCCGCCAGCAGGGTGGACTTGCCGCTCCCGGACGGACCAAGCACGGCAGTGATGCTGCCTTTGGGCACCTGCAGCGAAACGTCGCGCAGGATCGTGCGCCCGCTCCGGTCGATGCGGACGTTGGACAACTGCACCAGACTGGAGGTGGAAGCCGACATGGGCACCCTTAACGTTTTTTCGACATTGAAGCATCGGGTCAGACTGCTGAACATAAGCAGACTGGACGGTCCAGTATTGTTGCACGGCCGGACCGCCGCCAGACCGGGACAATTCCTGAAACGACCGGAACAATCCGTCGCGATCACCGTATCCCGGCATTGAATACGGCCGGGTGTGCTGCACACTGTGCACGATGAGTGACCCGGGCAGCGATTTCCGCCTCTACCATTCCAATTCGCTGGACGTGCTGGCTGCCCTGCTGGCGCGCAACGTGCGTGTGCCGGTGCCGGGACAGCCGCTGCTGGCGCCGGAGGTGGTGCTGATCCCGCAGGTGGCAATGCGGCGCTGGCTGCAGGCAACCCTGGCCGCCGAGTATGGCGTGGCCGCCAATCTGGAATTCCTCACCCCCGGTGAGTTCGTTGCCCGGGCATTGAACGCCAATGTCGATGGCGAAGCCGACGACCTGGATGCGGCGGCCCTGCATTGGCGCCTGTACCAGGCCCTGCGCGACCCGCACCTGCTGGCGCAGCCCCCCATGCGTGCGCTGCAGTCCTATCTTGCCGGTGGCGACGCGCTCAAACCCTGGGCCCTGGCCGGCGAACTGGCGTCGGTGTTCGAGAAGTACCAGGCTTGGCGCCGCGACTGGCTGCTGCGCTGGGAGGCCGGCGCCGATGCGGCCGATCCGCAGGCCATCCTGTGGCGCAGCATCGCCACGGGCCATGGTTACCGCGCACGCCGCATCCAGGCCTACCTGGACCGTTTCGAGGGCGCCGGCCAGCCGCTGCCGAAGGGCCTGCCACCGCGGATGTCGGCGTTTGCCACGCTCAACATCTCGCCCGACGTACTGCGGGTGATGGCCACCCAGTCGCGGGTGGGCGAACTGCATTTCTACCTGCCCACGCCGGTGCAGTCCTACTGGGGCGACCTGCAGACCCTGGCAGAGCGCCTGCGCAGCGGCGCGCCGGACCCGTTCGGCGAGGCCGCCGGCGAGAACCGCCTGCTGGAAGCGTGGGGTGCGGCCGGCCGCGATTTCATGGCGGTGCTGGGCAGCTACGAAGTGGTGCATCCGGCCGGCGAGATCGCCGCCTATTCCGACCCCGAGGAAGATGCGCGGCCGACCCTGGACCAGGGCGGGCTGTCCGACAGCCTGTTGCATCGCATGCAGCGCGACCTGTTCCACCGTCGCGCATTGCCGTCGGGCGAACTGCGCGACGGCCTGCGCAGCGACGACCCGAGCCTGCAGGTGCATGCCTGCCACACCCGCCTGCGCGAGCTGCAGGTGCTGCACGACCAGCTGCGCAGCCTGCTGCAGGACCCGCGCTTCGACCCGCCGTTGCAGGCGCGCGAGATCGCCGTGCTGGCGCCGGACATCGATCCGTATGTGCCCTATCTGGAAGCGGTGTTCGGCGGGCGTGGCGGCGACGACGAGCACATTCCCTATGCGTTGGCCGACAGCAGTCCACTGGCCGGCGAGCCGCTGGCTGATGTGTTCGTGCACCTGCTGGGCCTGCCGATTTCGCGCTTCGGCCTGAACGAGGTGCTGGACCTGCTGGCCAGTGCGCCGCTGGCCGAGGCCGCCGGTCTGGAAGCGGTCGACTTCGATCGGCTGCATGGCTGGCTGCAGCAGGCCGGCGCACGCTGGGGCCTGGATGCCGACCATCGCGGCCAGCTGCAGGCCCCCAGCGATGACGCCTACACCTGGCAGTTCGCGCTGGATCGCCTGCTGCTGGGCCACGCCACCGGCAGCGAGGTGGACCTGGCCGGGGTGGCGCCGTGGATCGAGCTGGAAGGCGGGGCGCTGGATGCGCTGGACCGGCTGCTGCGCCTGCTGCGCGTGCTGGCCGACTACCAGCGCCGGCTCGGCGAGCTGTTGACCCCGGCACAGTGGCGGCAACGCCTGCTGTCGCTGCTCGATGCGCTGCTGCCGACGCCGCCCAGCTCTCCCAACAGCCAGCGTGCGCTGGAACGCCTGCGCAAGCTGCTCAACCAGTTCGCCGAGGATGCGTACAAGGCCGGGTTCGCCGACGGTGTGCCGCCGGAGGTGGTGCGTGCGCACTTCGCCGGTGCCCTGGCCGAGGCCGATACGCGGGCGCCGCTGCTGACCGGTGGTATCAGCTTCGGCCGCATGGTGCCGATGCGCCTGCTGCCGTTCCGGGTGATCTGCGTGCTCGGCCTCAATGATGGTGATTTCCCGCGTCGTGATCCCGCCGCCGGCCTCAACCAGCTCACCGCCGAACTGGATACGCCGCGCCGCCGCCCGGGCGACCGCTCCACCCGCGAAGATGATCGTTTCCTGTTCCTGCAGCTGTTCGCTGCCGCCCAGGACGTGTTCTACCTCAGCTATCTCGGCGCAGACCCGCGCGATGGCAGCGTGCGGGAGCCGTCGGTGCTGGTCAGCGAACTGATCGATGCCGCCGCGGCCTATCACCTTGATCCGCCGACCGCCACGCGGGACTTCACCGTGCGCCATGCGCTGCAGCCGTTCTCGCCGGCCGCCTTCGGTGACGGCGACCCGCGCCGCTTCAGCTACCGCCGGCAGTGGCATCCGGCCGCCGGGCGGCTGGGGGGGGAGCGCGGCAGCCTGCTGCCCTGGTTCGATGCCCCGCTGCCACCACCGGTGGACGACGCGGTGGAAGAAGAAGAGGTCTCGCTGGACAGCCTGCGTCGTTTCCTCTGCGATCCGGCCGGCCAGTTCCTCGCGCAGTCGCTGGGCCTGCGCCTGCCTGACGACGTCGAGGACGTCGACGACCTGGAGCCGCTGGTGCTGTCTTCGCGCGGGCCGGAGAAGCGCAGCGTGCAGCTGGCCGTGGTGCAGGCCACCCTGGCCGGCGACAGCGAGCCGCTGTACCCGCGGCTGCGCGCACGCGGGCTGCTGCCGTCGGGCATCCTCGGCGAGCGCCAGTTCGAAATGGAGCAGCTCAAGACCCGCCCGTACGCCACGGCCATGCTGGGCTGGTTACAGGGCATGCCGCTGGAGAGCCGCCGCTATGAAGTGGAGATCGACGGGGTGCGCCTGCATGGCCGGGTCGGCGATCGCCATCCCGAGGGCCTGGTGCGCTTGCGCGCTGGTGCGCTGAACGGCAACGCGGTGATCCGCCAGGGCCTGGACTGGCTGTTGGCCAACGCCGCCGGCGATGCCTTGCCGCTGGTGCAGTTCCACGATGGTGGTGATGCCGGCCCCGGTCCGCATGTGTTGCCTGCGCTGACCGTGCCTGCAGCCCGCGCGGCATTGCGCGCGCTGCTGCAGCTGCGCCAGCGCGGCCTGCGCGAGCCGCTTCGCTTCGCGCCTTACACCGGCTGGGTGCTGTTCAACGCGCCGGTGGAAAAGCAGCGCAGCGAAGGCTGGAAGCAATGGCATGGCAGCGACCGCAGCTGGGGAGAAGCCAACAGTGATGCGTGGCAGCTGCTGCTGCGTGGCGCCGATCCATTTGCCGACGACGCCAGTTATGCCGACCTGCTGCGCAACAGCCAGGTGGTCTTCAGCGCCGTGCGCGAAGGCCGCAGCTTCGGCACTGATCCACAGGCAGGCCACGCATGAGCCGCGTTGCCGAGGACCCTTCCATCGACACACGTTTGCCCGACCCTTACCTGGCGTTGCCGCTGCACGGCACGCGACTGATCGAAGCCAGTGCCGGCACCGGCAAGACCTTCACCCTGGCGACACTGTTCACCCGTCTGGTGGTCGAGCAGGGCCTGCGTATCGGCCAGATCCTGGCGGTGACGTTCACCGATGCGGCGACCCAGGAGCTGCGCAAGCGCATCCGCGAGCGCCTGGCTCTGGCCGCACGCCTGGTCGATCTGCCGCCCGGCGATGATGAAACGCCCGACGCAGTGCTGACCCGGCAGGTGCTGCAACGCCATCTACAGGACGGCACGGAAAGTGCCAAGGCGTTGAAGCGGCGCCTGCAGGTGGCTGCCGACGAAATCGACCTGGCGGCGATCTTCACCATCCACGGCTTCTGCACCCGCGTGCTGCGCGAACATGCGCTGGAGAGCGGGCATACCTTCGACCCGCCGGAACTGCTGGCCAGCGATCGCGAGCTGCTGGAAGAACTGGCTGCCGATCTCTGGCGCGTGCATGCCAACGACCCGGCAACGCTGGAACCGTTGACCTGGCTGTGGTCCACCCCGGATGCGCTGGCGGCTGACCTGCGCGCGCTGCTGGCTTCGCCACCGCTGCATCCGCGGCCGCAGCCGCTGGCGGTGGACGACCCGCGCCCGGCCCTGGAAGCGGCCGCGGTGGAACTGGCTGCTGCCGTGCGCGAGCACGGTGAGCGCTTCTTCCTGGACCTGTGCGAAGCGGTCGACAACAAGTGGATCAACGGCGTCTCCTACAAGCTGGGTTGGCTGCACCCGCTGGGCCGCCAGCTGTTGGGCTGGGCCGAGCGCGGCGACGCTGCCGAACTGCTGTCCAGCGACCGCCTGCCGGCGCTGCTGCCCGATGCGCTGGTAGCCAAGACCAACAAGAAGTTCACCGAGCGCACACCGTCTTCGCCGCTGCAGGCCCCGTTGGCGCGCTATGTCGCATTGCTCGCCGAGCGCGAGCAGTGGCTGCGGGCCAGTGCGCTGAACTTCCTGCATGCGCTGCGCGAGGATGCCAGCCAGCGCCTGGCGGCCCTGAAGCGCCTGCGCCGCGTGCAGACCTACGACGATCTGATCGACGGCGTCGCCCGCGCACTTGAAGGCCCGCAGCGGCTGACCCTGGTGAAGCAGCTGCGTGCGCAGTACCGCATCGCCCTGGTCGATGAATTCCAGGATACCGACGACCGCCAGTGGGGCATCTTCCATACCGTGTTCGGCGCCTCGCCGGAGGTGGACGAACTGGGGCTGCAGCCGGCGCTGTTCCTGATCGGTGACCCCAAGCAGGCCATTTATGGCTTCCGCGGCGGCGACATCCATACCTATCTGAAAGCCAAGCAGGTGGCCGAGCAGGCACCGGCGCTGGACCAGAACTTCCGCTCGCGCCCATCCGTGCTGCGCGCGCTGCAGGCGCTGTACGACAACGCTGGCGAAGACGCCTTCCTTGAACGCGACATCCAGTTCGAGCCGGTGCGCCCGGGTGGCGTGCGTGCCGATGAGGATTACCTGCGTGATGGCCGGGCCGCACCTGCACTCACCCTGCGCCTGTTGCGTAGCGAGGGTGAAAAGGCCTTCAGCGCCGATGCCTCGCGCGACGCGGCGACCCAGGCCTGCGTGGCCGCGATCCACCAGATCCTGCTGGAAGCGCGTGCCGGCACCGCGCTGCTGCGCGGGCGTCCGCTGCAGCCTGGCGATATCGCCGTGCTGGTGCGCTCGCATCGCGAAGCCACGCTGGTGCAGCGCGCGCTGGCTGCGGTCGGCATTCCCGCAGTGGCGGCCGGCAAGCAGAGCCTGTTCGCCACCAGCGAGGCCCGTGACCTGCGTGCGCTGCTGCTGGCCCTGCTGCAACCGGCCGACGAAGGGCGCCTGCGCACCGCATTGGCAACCGTGCTGCTGGGGCAGCGCGCAAGCGCGATTGCCAGCATGGAACGGGAAGGGGACCTGCAACGCGGGTTCCAGTCGCAGCTGCTGCACTGGCGTGAACGCTGGCAGCGAGGCGGTCCGTTCGCGGTGGTTGCCGATGTCTGCGCGGCGCAGGGCGAACGCCTGCTGGCGCTGATCGATGGCGAGCGGCGCCTGACCAACTACCTGCAGCTGGGCGAGCTGCTGCAGGAAGCCTCGGCGCAGGCACTGGGCATGCACGGCCTGCTGGACTGGCTGCAGGGACAGATGGCCAACGCCGACCAGGACGATGAGCAGCAGCTGCTGCGCTTGGAGTCCGACGCGCGGCGGGTGCAGATCATCACCCTGCACAAGAGCAAGGGCCTGGAATATCCGCTGGTGTTCCTGCCGTTCGTGGGGATCGATGGCGGCGCGCCTAACACCGCCACCCACTGCACCGTGCACCTGCAGGGCGAGCGCCAGCTGCACTGGAAGCTGGACAAGAACGATGCGTGGGAAGCGGCCAGCAACCAGCGCGAGCGCGAACAGCGGGCAGAAGACGCGCGCCTGTTGTATGTGGGATTGACCCGCGCCGAGCATGCGCTGTGGATCGCCACCGGCGATCTGGCTGGCCATGCGAAGACCCGCCTGGCACCGTTGCTGGGCGATCTGCAGGCGCTGCGCACGCACGCGGACGTGGAGCTGGATGACAGCGCGTTGCCGGCCCGCCTGCCGCAGCTGCTGGCCGAAACCGAGGGTGAGCTGCCCGCAGTGCGTGCGTTGACCCGGCGTGTGCCCCATGACTGGTGGGTCTACAGCTTCACCCAGCTGGCGCATGCCGACGCTGGCAACAGCGACGATATCGAAGCGGCGGCCACCGAACTGCCGGCACCGGCCGCCGACGAACCCGCCGGTGCCGAGCTGCCGCTGGAACCAGCACTGCCGGAAGCCGCTGCGGAAGACACCGCGCCGCCCGATCCACGCTTCATGGGCAGCCGCTTCGGCAACGTGCTGCACGATGCACTGGAGAACGTCGACTTCGCACTGTGGAGCGGCTGGCAGCCGCAGCAACCGGCGCCGGAGGGACAGGCCGACGTACTGCGTCGCTCGCTGCACGACGAAGGCTATGCCGACGAGGATCTGGACGATGGCGTGGCGGTGCTGGTGCCGCTGGTGGGCCACACCCTCACCGTGCCGCTGCCCGAAGGTGGTGCGCTGTGCAGCGTGCCCGAGCATGAGCGCCGCGCCGAGATCGAGTTCCACTTCGCCATCGAGCCGACCGCGGTGCCGGTGCTGCTGCAACTGCTGCACGACCACGGCATCTCCAGCGCGCGGCGTGGCTTCGGGCTGCGCAGAAGGCTGGAAGGCCTGATGACCGGCAAGATCGATCTGACCTACGTGCGTGACGGCCGCTGGTATGTGCTGGACTACAAATCCAACCGGCTGCCGGGCTACAGCCCTGACCTGCTGGAGATCGCCATGCGCCACAGCGAGTACGACCTGCAGGCGCTGATCTACACCGTCGCACTGCATCGCTGGCTGCGCTTCCGCCTGGGCGCGGCCTATGACTACGCGCGCGACATGGGCGGTATCCGTTATCTGTTCTGCCGGGGTCTGGACGTTGCCGGCAACGGCGTGCACGTGCAGCGCTTCGCACCGGAACTGGTGGATGCGCTGGATGCCTTGTTTGCCGGCGGCGAAGCGGCCCAGGCCGAGATGGCGGCGCGCGCGCGCGGAGAAACCGCATGAACCTGCTGCGCGATCTGCATCGCAGTGGCCAGCTGCGCACCCTGGACCACGCCCTGGCCACCAGCCTCAAGCGCCTGCGCGAGGACACCCCGGACGACGTGGCGCTGGCGACCGCACTGGCCTCGCTGGCCGTGGCGCAGGGGCACGCGGGTTTCGATCCGCGCCAGCCACAGCGCCTGATCGACGGCGTACCAGCGTGGCCCGAGCCTGCACAGTGGCTGGCGCAGCTGCAGGCCTCGCCCTGGGTGGCGACGCCGCAGGACGCCAGCGCCGCCGCAGAGGAAGCACCGCTGGTGCTGGAGAGCGGCCTGCTGTACCTGCGCCGTTACCGCGAGTACGAGCGGCAGCTGGCGGTCGGCCTGCAGCGCATCGGCCGCCATCCGCTGCCTGCACCGGACATGGCTGCCGTGGCCCCGCTGTTCGCGCGCCTGTTCCCGCAGGCCGCTACCAGCGAAGACCAGCAGGCACGCGCTGCCGGCGTGACCCTGCGCCACCCGCTGGCCCTGGTCACCGGTGGCCCCGGTACCGGCAAGACCACCACCATCGCTCGTCTGCTGCTGCTGTTGGCCGCACAGGCGATGCACCAGGGCCTGCCCGTGCCGAAGGTGGCGCTGGCAGCGCCTACCGGCCGCGCTGCCGAGCGCATGGCCGAAAGCCTGCGCCTGGCCGTACAGCGGCTGCAGGAGCAGGGGCTGGACCCGGCGCTGTGCACCGCGCTGCCCAGCACCGGCACCACCCTGCATCGCCTGCTCGGGGTGATTCCCGATTCACCGCGCTTCCGCCATCACGCCGACAACCCGTTGCCGGTGGACGTGGTGGTGGTGGACGAAGCCTCGATGATCGACCTGCCGTTGATGGCCAAGCTGGTCGACGCGATCGCCAGCGGCACCCGCCTGATCCTGCTCGGCGATCCCGACCAGTTGCCGTCGGTGGAAGCCGGCGATGTGCTCAGCGCCATCCTGCGCGCCAGCGGCGATGGCATCGGCACCCGCGCCGACGATGCGCAGGCGCTGCATGGCCTGCTGGCAGCGGCCACGCTGCAGCCACAGGCACCCCCGCGCGCGTTTGCTGGTCGCCGCGTGCAGTTGCAGCGGGGCTACCGGCAGAGTGATGCGCTGGACCTGGCACCGCTGGCGCAGGCCGTGCGCGGCGGCGACAGTGGCACCGCCCTGCGCCTGCTGCGCAGCGGTGAACTGGCCGGCGTCCGCTTCCATGAAGACGAAGCCGATCCGTTGCGCGGCCAGCGCGAGCACCTGCTCGATCATTGGCGCGCGCTGGCCGACGTGGTGGATCCGGCGCAGGCACTGCAGCAGGCCGGTCGCCTGCGCGTGCTGACCGCATTGCGCGAAGGCCCGCAGGGCGCTCGCGGCCTCAACAGCCGCATCGAACAGCTGCTGGCTGGCAACACCCCGGGCTACTTCCAGGGCCGGCTGCTGCTGATCACCGAGAACAGTTACCGCCATCGCCTGTTCAACGGCGATATCGGCATCTGCCTGCGCGATGGCAGCGGCGCGATGGTGGCCTGGTTCCCCGGCGAGACCGCCGAACAGCCACGTGCCTTCCACCCGGCAGCGTTGCCCGCACACGAGAGCGCCTTCGCCATGACCGTGCACAAGGCACAGGGCTCGGAATTCGATGAGGTGTGGCTGCAGCTGCCAAGGCAGGACAGCCGCGTGCTCTCGCGCGAGCTGGTCTACACCGGCCTCACCCGTGCCCGCCAGGTGCTGCATGTGGCCGGCAGCGCTGAGGTACTGGAGGCCGCGTTGAAGCGGCATGCCAGTCGCCTCGGTGGATTGGCCTGGCGGCTGGGCGCGGAAGAGGTGGCCGAAGCACCAGCGACCATCGAACAGCCCACGGTGCAGGGCACGTTGTTCTGAATCGAGTGCGATGCGCTTCCTGTAGAGCCGAGCCATGCTCGGCTGATAGGTCACGGAGCCGAGCATGCATCCACGCATGGCGTGGATCTACGCGATCAATACCAGCCCATCCGGATACACGATCGCCGCTTCATCGGCACTGACATCGAAGAACCCCACGCCGTGCTTCTCGGCCAGGTCCTGCACCCGCCCGTGCGCACGCTCGGCCACCGAATACGCGAACGCGCCATAGATCACATCGCGGCCGATGCTGTACTCGGTCACTTCGGCGCGATCATCATCGTCATTGCTCAGCGGGCCGTTCATCGGCGGAAATTCCTGTGCCATCTCCGCGAACCATGCCTGCAGCGCCGGGCTGCTGACCGCCGGGTCGTCGTACTCGTGGCGCTCGCCCCACTGCGCCTGCTTCTCGAACCAGGCGATGAAGGCCGCCGCTTCACGCGGGGCGACGCTGGCCTCGAACACCATCATGTCGTAACTCATTGAACCGTCCTGTGCAGCGCAGGGGTCGGAGCCCTCGCCCGAGGCGAAGGATCCGACCCCGGTGCGGGGTCTATGGGTGCACAGGGTAGCGTGCTACGGCTGCGGCCCCTCGGCTGCCAGCAGTCCCGGCGCCAACGCCTTCGCTTCGGGGAACAGCGCAAACCGCAGGCCGACCAGGCCCATCAGCGCCTCATCGCGGGCCTTGCACGCCGCCACGCTGCCGACCCGCCCCAAGGACGTGTCCAGCCGTTCGCGCAGCGCCTCGGCCGCCACAATCGGCTTGCGTGCGGCGATCTGCCGGCGATAGTGCACGGCCACTTCCTCCAGGATGTGCTCGACCGCCTCGCGGCTGCGCTCGGGCAGTTCCAGCCGCGCGCGGCGCAGCTGCAGGATGTTCAGGCCGATGCGGGCTTCGTTGAGCATGTCCACCGACGCGATGTCGCTGCCCTCCGGGGTCGCCGCCAGGCGCGGTGCCAGCAGACCGAGCAGATCCAGCATGCGTGCGGCGAAGCGCTGGCGGTCCTGCTGGCCGCGGCCTTCGGCCGCTTCAGCCAGGGTCGTCCAGCCCTGCCGTACCAGCCGTCGCGCGGTCCATTCGGCACCGACCGAGCGGAACAACCGCGTCATCACCACGGCAAAACCAATGCCGATGAACATCGCGATCGACGAGTTGGCGAAGGTCTGCACGTTGGCACTGTAGGTGTTCTGCAGGCTCAGCAGTGCGGCCAGGTTGACCGTCAGCGGCAGCGCGAACAGCGCGCTCTTCGGGTGGTGCAGCAGCAGGCCCAGCGGCAGGAACACCACCGCCAGCACCAGCGCAAGGAGCCCGAAGTCGTGCACGGCGGGGAACACGCCGAACAGGTACACGCCGGCCACCAGCGACGCCACCATCGCCCACACCAGGAACGAGACCATGCTCGGCGCCGGGTCATCCTGTGCAGCAAAGAACGCGGCGGTCACCGCGGCCATCATCGCGCCGTTGCCACCGCCCTCCCAGCCCAGGCCGATCCACAGCACGCAGTAGCTCATCAGCGCCACGCCGGCACTGAGCGCGGAGAACAGCGCCATGCCGTAGTCGATGTGCTTGTCGGTGGCGGTGCGTTCGGTGCGGATGCGGTAGTGCGCACGGTCCAGTGGCGCGGTGCCCTGGTCGATCGCGTGCTGCAGGGTGCGGCAGTCCTGCCACAGGTCCACCAGCTCCTCCAGGCGCAGCAGCAGGCTGGCCAGCTGCAGGTGCTGCAGATCGCGGTCCACCTGTGGCTTAAGCGCACTGATGCGTGCGCGCAGGCGCGCGTAGTCGCTGGCACTGGACGGCGTGTCGATCCAGTCGTGGATGTCATCGACCAGCGTCGGCAGGCCCTCGGGCAGGGTCTGTCCATCGCTGCGCAGCGCACTCAGGCGGTCGGCGATCGATGACAGCACCGGCAGCAGCAACAGCATGCGTTCGCGCAGGCGCTCCATCGACACCGCGGCACCGGCGTGGCGCGGGTCATCGCGGCGCAGGAACTCGATCAGCGCCTCGAACTGCACCAGGTCGGCGGCCAGCCGGTTGCGCGGCGCATGCGCACGGCCGCGTTCGAGGATCTGCCGACACCACTGCGCCGCGTCCTCCATCCAGTTGCCGATGCGCGCGCCCAGCATCGGCCGCACCGAGGCCGGGAACAGCAGCGAAGCAAACAGTACCGCCACTACCGTGCCGAGGATGATCTCCTCGCTGCGCGCCACCACGGTGTCGAAGATGGTCTCCGGCGAGGTCACCGCCGGGAAACCGATGAATGCAGTGGTGTAGCCGGCCAGCAGGAACGCGTAGCCACGCGGGCCGCGGTTGAGCAGGGCCAGGAACAGGCAGCCGGCCAGCCAGATCGACATCGCCGCGCTCAGCACCAAGGGCGTTTCCACCAGTGCGGGCAGCATCAACAGGGTGGCCAGGCCGGCGGCCAGGGTGCCGAGGATGCGGTACACGCCCTTGGCCCGGGTCGGGCCCAGCAACGGCTGGCTGACGATGTACACCGTGCCCATCGCCCAGTACGGGCGCGACAGGTTGCCGGCCATGGCGATGTACAGCGCGACGATCGCTGCCAGGTAGGTCTTGATCGAGAACAGCCAGGCCTGGCGGTCGGTCAGCCCGTTCATCGCTTACCTCGCCGCCGTCGGCGCAGCCGTGGCAGCGGCACTGTCCTGCCAGCCACCGCCCAGTACCAGGAACAGGTGGATCTGGTCGCGCGAGACCTGGGCTTCGGCCGCGGCCAGGGTGGCATCGCTGCTGGCCAGGCTGCGGTCGGCATCCAGGCTGGACAGGTACGGTGTGCGGCCGCCCTGGTACAGCCGGCGGTTCTGCTCGGCGGCCAGCGCCGCCTGCTCCTGCGCCACCTTCAACGACTGCAGGCGACGCAGATCCTGTGCATAGCGGTCCAGCGCGGTCTGTGTTTCGCGCAGCGCCTGCAGCACGGTGTGGTCGAACTCGGCCAGGGCCGCATCGGCGCCAGCCTCGGCGGCGTGGATGCGTGCATGCGTGCCCGAGGACGGCAGCGTCCACGAGATCAGCGGGCCGAACGACCACTGCTGAGTCATCGGCTGGCCGAAGTCTTCCAGCAGGCCGGCGGCGCCGACCGAGGCGCCCAGGCGGATGTCCGGGTACAGCTCGGCAGTGGCCACGCCAATCCGCGCGGTGGCCGAGGCCAGCTTGCGTTCGGCCTGGCGGATGTCGGGACGGCGCTGCAGCAGGGCGCGGCCATCACCGACCGGCAGCGGCTGGCCCAGGGTCGGTGCGTGCGCGCAGTCGATCACCCCGGCCGGCAGCTGGCCGGGGGTCTGGCCCAGCAGGGCGGCCAGCGAATAGGCCGCGGCCGAACGCTGCGCGCGCAACGGCGGCAGCGCGGCTTCCAACAGGGCCACCTGCGCATTGGCGCGGGCCAGCTCCGGCGGCGTGCCGCGGCCTGCGCTGATCAACCGCTGTGTGACCGAGCGGCTGCGCTGCTGCAGCTGCAGCGAGTGCTCGGCGACATGCAGCTCATGGTTGGCGTGGCAGATCTCCAGATAGCTGTCGGCCACCCCGGCCACCACGCTCACCTGGGCCAGGTCGCGTGCGGCGGCCACCGACTGTTCGTCGGCGCGGGCGGCTTCGGCACCGCGCTTGAGCTTGCCGAACAGGTCGAACTGGTAGCTGACCGCGAACTTGCCGTCGGCCAGGTTGATCACCGGCAGCTCGTGCTCCTGCAGGAACGACTCGGCCGACAACTGTGCGCGGCTGACCCCGGCTTCGGCCTCGTACTCGAAGCCACCGGCGTCCATCGCCTGCTCGTACACCGCAGCAGCGCGGCGCAGGTGCGCATCGGCGGCCTTCAGTTCGACGTTGTCGCGCAGCGCCTGGGTGATCAGCCCATCCAGCACCGGGTCGTTGTACAGCGACCACCAGCGTGCCGGCAGCGCTTGGTTGGCAGCCACCTGCGGATTCTGGGTGTCGATGAAGGCCGCATTTGCTTGCGGCCGCTTGAATGCCGAGCCCTCGGGCAGCGCGTAATCCGGGCCGACGGTTCTGCACGCGGCCAGGCTGGCCAGCGCGACGATCAGGCCGAGGCGGGGCAGGGCGGCGTTCACAGACCCGCCTGTGTCGGCGCAGCGCCGGCCTTCTTGTTCTGCGCGTGGCGACCGGTGTCCACGGTCACCGTGGCAGTGCGCCCGGCGATCAGCTCCACGCCGGCAGGCACTTCGTCGATGGCGATGCGCACCGGGATGCGCTGCGCCAGCCGCACCCAGTCGAAGGCCGGGGTCACGTTCGGCAGCAGGGTGCTGCCGTTGCTGCGGTAGCGATCCTCGATGCCGGCGGCGATGCTTTGGACATGGCCGTGCAGAGGGGTGTCCTCGCCCATCAGGCGGATGTCCACGCGCTGCCCCGGGGCCACGCCGCGCAGGCGGGTTTCCTCGAAGTAGCCATCAATGCGGAACGAACCGGTATCCAGCAGCGCCAGCACCGGCTTGCCGGCCACCACGTAGTCGCCCACGCGCATGGTGCGGTCGTTGACCCGGCCATTGGCCGGCGCACGCACTTCGGTGCGGGCCAGGTTGAGTTCGGCCAGGTCCACCGCGGCCTGCGCGGTGGCCAGTGCGGCCTGTGCGGCCTGCAGCTTGGCCCGGCGCACTTCGGCATCCTCGGCGGCAACCAGGTCCTGCAGGCTGCGGTCGCGGCCGATCTCGCGGCGCAGCTGCGCGACCGACGCCTGCCGTTCGGCCAGGCTGGCGCGGCTCTGCTCCAGCGCGATGCGGTAGCGCGCGCGGTCGACCACGAACAGCAGGTCGCCCTTCTTCACGGCCTGGTTGTCGGCCACCTGCACCGTTTCGACCAGGCCGGACACATCCGGCGCCACCTGCACCACGTCGGCGCCGACGTGGGCGTCGCGGGTCCACGGCTCATCCATGTAGTAGACCCACAGCTGGCGCAGCACCAGCAGGGCGACGATCACGGCTGCGCAGGTGAGCAGCACCGGCAGGGTCTTCTTCACGATCTTGTTCACGATTGCATCCAACGCAGGAGGTGGAACAGCACGCCCAGCACGATCCCGTACAAGGCCAGGTTGAACAGCGCCGGGTGCCATACGTGGCGATAGGCGCCGGCACGCTGCAGCAGCGCGTGCAGGCCGCTGTTGACCAGGTAGGCCAACACCATCAACCCGAGCAGGGTCGGGACGAACACTCCGTGGAGACTGAATTCACCGGGCATCGGAAGGGGCGGGGGCGAGGAGGGGGAGGGGAGGTACAACGAAACAACGGCAACGGGTAAAAGCCGCTGGCGTGTGCACGGCAGCGGCGGTGTTCGGGGACAGCGGTCTTACGTGATGCGGTCGGCGGCCTCGGCCAGCAGGCGCCATGCCTTCAGTACGGCATGCAGTTCATCCATGGACAGTTCGCCGAACACGTCCTGGCGCAGGCCGATCAACTGATCTTCCAGTTCGCGCACCAACGCCTGGCCTTCCTCGGTCAGCCACAGCAGGTTGGCGCGGCGGTCGCTGGCATCGCATTCGCGGCGGACCAGCCCACTGGCGCAGAGCTTGTCCAGCAGGCGCACCAGCGACGGGCCTTCCATGCCCAGCTGCTGGGCCAGCGCGACCTGGCGGATGCCACCGCCGGAGCGGCCGATCATCAACAGCGGCATGGTGCAGGCGGTGGAGATGCCGTAGCTGCCCAAGCGGCTGTCGGCCAGGCGCTGCCACTGCCGCCCTGCGTACAGCAGGCCGGAGCTGAGCTGCATCTGCAGCACGGTGCGCTCGTCGAGGGGTCGGTCCATAAGTAATAGATAGGATACTACTAATTTCATTCCTATCAATAGGTTTTGCTGAATGGGTGGGGTGTAGTGAGGAAAGCGGTGCGCCTGCTGGTTATCGGTTGGGGTGGCGGAGGGCCGGGCGGGGCAGGACACGCTGCAAGTACGTCCCTAAGTACGTCCCTGTAATCTCGATCGGCGCATCCATGCGCCTCACGGCCCTGCCCCGCCCGGCCCTCCACCACCCGCCCATCACCCCGCGAGCGCGGAGGGTTGGCTCTTTAAAGGCAAGTGCAGAAGCAGTGCGGACCAACGGTCCGCACCCACCAGGGCAGCGGCGCGCCGCTTCCGAAGCCATGAACCCCAGCTCTTGACCCTGCTTTCGGGCGGTGCTGCCGCGCCCGCAGGGAACTGTCAGGGAGCGGGAAGGGCGGCAGGGCAGGACCGTGAGGCGCAGGGATGCGCCGACCGAGCCCCCAGGGATGGGTTTTCGGCGTGTCTTGCCCTGCCGCCCGTCCCGCTTCAAACCGATAGCAGTCCGGCGCCGCGCGTCACCCCCGATGAACCGTCCCCAGAGGACGACCCACCCCCCGGTCGGGTACGATGCTCGCCCCCCGTTCGGGCGCTGTATGCAATGAGCAAGAACAACGAAAAGGCCGCCCCGCAGGGCGAAGTGACCCAGGTCCAGGCCGAGGATGCCGTGCGCACCCTGCTGCGCTGGGCCGGTGAGGACCCCACCCGCGAAGGCCTGCTGGATACCCCGCGCCGCGTGGCTGAAGCCTATGGCGACTGGTTCAGCGGCTACCGCGACGACCCGCGCGCCTACATGGAGCGTACCTTCGAGGAAGTGGCCGGCTACGACGAACTGATCGTCCTGCGCGACATCGAATACGAAAGCCACTGCGAGCACCACATGGCGCCGATCATCGGCCGCGTGCACGTCGGTTACCTGCCGGCCGGCAAGGTGGTGGGCATCAGCAAGCTGGCACGTGTGGTCGAAGCCTACGCCCGCCGCTTCCAGGTGCAGGAAAAGATGACCGCGCAGATCGCCCAGTGCATCCAGGATGTGCTGCAGCCGGTCGGTGTCGGCGTCGTCGTCGAAGGCGCCCATGAGTGCATGACCACCCGCGGCATCCACAAGCGTGGCGTCAGCATGGTCACCTCGAAGATGCTGGGCAGCTTCCGCGAGGACGCCCGCACCCGCGCCGAGTTCCTGCGCTTCATCGAAGTGGGCGGCAAGCGCTGAGCGCCGTCGCCTCCCGGTGGCGGCCCCGCGTGGCCGCCGCTTTCGCCGTGCCTGCGCCGCGCCTGCGCGCGCGCGCTGGCCGCCGCGCCCTTCGGACCAATCTCGCTGCATGAAGCACCGCGAACGCATCACCCGTTACCGCCACCTGCGCGAACAGCCGCAATGGAAGCTGCTCGCCGCCGACCACGCACCGGAAATCATCGGCCTGCTGCAGGGCCTGCTGATGGACGGCGATCGCACGTTGCCTGCATCGGTCCTCAACGAGCGCCTGCAGCGCGCGCTGGACCAGCTCAACGGTGACGAGCTGTCGCGCGAGCTGCCGCGGACCGCGCAGGCCTACGTCGCCCATTGGTTGGCGCAGGGCTGGCTGGAACGCCGGCTGCCCGAAGGCGCCGACCAGGAGCAGTACGAGCTATCGACCCAGGCGCTGCAGGCGATCCGCTTCGCCGACAGCATGGAGCAGGCCCGCGTGGCTGCCACCGAGAGCCGTCTGGCCCTGGTGATCGAACAGCTGTCGCAGCTGGCCGCGCAGACCGAGGCCGATCCGGACGCACGCCTGTCCGCACTGCGCGACGAGCGTGACCGCATCGATGCCGAGATCGCCCGTGTCGGTGCCGGTCGTGTGACCGCGCTGGATGGCAAGCGCGCGCTGGAACGTACGCGGCAGATCATCGGCCTGGCCGACGAACTGACCGAAGACTTCCGCCGCGTGCGCGACGACTTCGAACAGCTCAACCGTGATTTCCGCGAACGCATCATCGATGACGAGGGTGAGCGCGGCGACGTGCTGTCCAAGCTCTTTGAAGGCGTTGACGTGATCGGCGAGAGCGACGCGGGCCGTAGTTTTCAGGCCTTCTGGCGCCTGCTCAACGACGCCGAACAGAGCGCCCAGCTCGATGCTGCGCTGGAGACGCTGCTGGCCCGTGGCTTCGCCCGGCGGCTGGACCGCAACGAGCGCAACTTCCTGCGCGGCTTCACCAGCACCATGCTCGAGCGTGGTGGCCAGGTGCATGACGTGCTGCAGAACTTCGCGCGCAGCCTGCGCGGCTTCGTGCAGAGCCGTGGCTACCTTGAACAGCGCCGCCTCAACCAGCTGTTGAAACAGGCGCAATCCGAAGCACTGGCGTTGCGCGATGACTTCCCGGCGCAGCGCGCCATCGGCCGCGACCTGCAGCTGACCACCAGCCGCCTGCGCTCGTGGTCGCAGTGGAAGCTGCACGACCCGCGCAGCGCCCAGGTCGATGGCAACGTCGAATACAACGATGCGGCCAGCATCAGCCTGGAAAGCGTGGGCGACCTGGTGGCGTCGTCGGAAATCGATTTCCGTACCCTGCGCCGCGACCTGCACGACCTGCTCGATGCGCAGCCGAAACTCAGCATCGCCCAGGCCCTGTCGCAGCGCGAAGCACCGCAGGGGCTGGGCAGTGTCATCGGCTACCTCTCGCTGGGCACGCGCTTTGGCAGCGTGATCGCCGGCGAACAGGAGCTCGCCGAATGGCGTGGTGGCGACGGGCAGATCCGTCGCGCCCGCATCCCGCTGGTTTGGTTTACCCAGGAGAGACGCCATGAGCTGGCATGAAGACCCCATCGACGCACCGCATGCCGACCTGGCCGAAGACGCTTACCAGGCCGAGCCGGTGACGACCGTGGCACAGCCGCGGCGCGGCAACGATGTCTACTACATGGGCGATACCGGCCGCCTGCCGCTGGATGCGCGCCGCGCGCTGTGCCAGCTGCTGATCGGCCCCAGCATCGACCAGCTGCGTCACGCCAAGCTGTGGCCGGCACTGATCCGCAGCGAAGCCGGCATCCGTTCGGCGCTGTCGGACCTGTTCCTGGAACTGGTGCTCGACCGTGACAGTGGCGTGGCGTTCACCCGCCAGGCCGACACCGAAGACGTCGATGCGCCGGTACTGCTGCGCACCTCGCCGTTGACCTTCATCGATTCGGTGCTGCTGCTGTACCTGCGCCAGCAGCTGGGCGAAGCCGATGCACGTGGCAATCGTGCCGTGGTCGCCGATGCTGAAATGGCCGAGGCGCTGGCCATCTACGAGAAGAACCTGTCCACCGACCGCGCCGGCTTCAACCGCCGTGTCGCCTCGGCGGTGCAGAAGATGAAGGACAACCACATCCTGACCCGCCTCGGCGGCCAGGAAGACCGCCACGAAGTCTCGCCGGCGTTGAAGCTGCTGTTCTCCGCCGAAGACGTATCCCAGCTGTCGGCGGTTTACCGCCAGCTGCGCGAAACCCCGGCCGCTGAAGCCTGAGAGACCCGAGCACCGCATGGCCATTTCCAAGCACACTCCCGCCCTGTTCAACGACGGCCTGCCGGACCCGCGCCTGCAGCAGTTCCGCATGCGCCGCCTGCAGGTGCACAACTGGGGCACGTTCAACGGCCTGACCGAAGTGCCGATCGCCGAGCGCGGCTTCCTGTTCGTCGGCCGCTCCGGCTCGGGCAAGTCGACCCTGCTCGATGCCATGTCCGCACTGCTGACGCCACCGGCCATCGTCGACTTCAACGCTGCTGCGCGAGAAGCCGAACGCAGCGGCCGCGACCGCAACCTGGTGTCCTACGTGCGCGGCGCGTGGGCCGACCAGCAGGACAGTGGCACCGGTGAAATCGCCACCCAGTACCTGCGCAAGGGCGCGACCTGGACCGCGCTGGTGCTGGAGTACCGCGCCGGTGATGGCCGCGTGGTCAGCCTGGTACGCCTGCTCTGGATCGCCGGCAGCAGCACCTCTGCCGGTGACGTGCGCAAGCACTACATGATCGCCGAGCGCCCGTTCGACATCGCCAAGGATCTGGGCGGCTTCGACCTGGATCTGCGCAAGCTCAAGCAGAAGCTGGCCGACGTCCATCACTTCGACACGTTCTCCGGCTACGCCGAACGCTTCCGCCACCTGCTCGGCATCGACAACGAGATGGCGCTGCGCCTGCTGCACAAGACGCAGTCGGCGAAGAACCTGGGTGACCTGAACGTCTTCCTGCGCGACTTCATGCTCGACACGCCGAAGACCTTCGACGCTGCCGAACGACTGGTCAGCGACTTCGCCGAACTCGATGGCGCGCACCAGGCCGTGGTCACTGCGCGGCGCCAGGTCGAAACCCTGCAGCCGGCGCGCGAACATTACCGCGACCTGCAGGCGATGAGCCGCCGTCGCGGCGACGACGAAGCGCTCAAGCTCGGTATCGACAGCTTCCGCGAAAGTCGCCGCCAGTTGCTGATCGAAGCGCGTCTGCGCGAGATGGACACGCGGGATCGTGGCCTGCTGGGTGAAGAGGCGCAGCGTCGCGCGGCGCTGGACAACCACACCGAACGCCTGGCCGAGCTGGAACTGCAGCGCCGCCAGCAGGGTGGTGAGCGCATCGAGGAACTGGAACGCGAGCAGGGCCGCGCCGAAGCCGAACGTGATCGCCGCCTGGCCAAGCAGGCGCAGGCTCGTGACGCCGCACAGAAGCTGCAGACGGCGTTGCCCGAGGATGCACATGGCTTCGCCGAACTGGTCGAACAGGCACAGTCCGAACTGGAAGACCGCCAGCGCGCTTCGAGCGCTCTGGACGACGCCATCAGCGAACGGCTCGGCGGCAAGCGCGACGACGAGCGGCGCTTCTCCGAAGTGCGTGGCGAACTGGAGGCGATGCAGCGCACGCCCTCCAGCATCCCTGCGCCGATGCAGAAGCTGCGCGCTCGCCTGGCCGAAGAAACCGGTATCTCCGAAGCGGCCTTGCCGTTCGTCGGCGAACTGATCCAGGTCCGCTCGGAAGAGCAGAGCTGGCAGGGCGCGATCGAGCGTGTGCTCGGTGGTTTCGCGCAATCGCTGCTGGTCGACGACAAGCACTACAACGACGTCGCCGAATGGGTGAACCGCACTCACCTGGGCATGCGTTTCACCTACTACCGCGTGCGCCGCAATGACGAGGCGTTCGCTCGCGAGCCCTCCGCCAAGTCGCTGCTGCACAAGCTGGAACTGCGCGACCACGTGTTCGAAAGCTGGCTGCGCCGCGAACTGGGCAAGCGCTTCGACTACGAATGCGTGGACGCCAAGCAGCTGCGCAACGTCGACCGCGGCATCACCCGCGAAGGCCAGGTCAAGCATCCGGGCGACCGCTTCGAGAAGGACGACCGCAGTGCGGTGAACGATCGCCGCCGCTGGCTGCTGGGCTTCAGCAACCGCGACAAGCTCGCCGTCTTCGAGAAGGAAGCCCAGGAGCTGGCCGCCCGTATCGCCAGCTGCGATACCGATATCGCGCGCCTGCGCAGCCAGCGTGACCGCGACAACGAACGTCGCCTGGCCTGCCACCAGCTGGTCGGCATCAGCTGGAATGAAATCGACGTCGCCGCGCCGCAACAGCGCCTGGCCGACATCGAGGCCAGCCTGCACGCCCTGCGCGAAGGCAATGCCGACCTGGCCAGGATCGCCCAGCAGATCGACGCCACCCGCGCCGATATCGAGCAGGCACGACGCACCTATGAAGACACCCGCGTCGAGCGCGGCCAGCTGGTGCGCGAACGCGACCGCCTGGACCGGGCCCGCCAGCAGAGCCGTGCACTGGTATTGCCGGCACTGGCCGAAGACCAGGAAGCCGGTCTGGCCGAGCGCCTGCAGGAGCAGGGCCCGCTCAGCCTGGAAACGCTGGAAGCGCACATGCGCCAGGTCAGCAACGCGCTGAACGAGCAGCTGTCGTCATCGCAGCAAGAAGTCAACCGCGTCGAGAACCTGCTGCTGGGTTGCTTCCGTCGCTTCATCCAGCAGTGGCCGGAGGAATCGGGCGACTTCACCGTGTCGGTGGCCTCGGCCGAGGATTTCCTCGCCCGCCTCGAACGTCTTGAACGCGATGGCCTGCCGCAGCACGAAGAACGCTTCTTCGACCTGCTGCAGAACCAGAGCAAGAACAACCTGCTGGCGTTGCAGCGGCACAGTGCCGAGGCCCGCAAGTCGATCGGCCAGCGCCTGGACGAAGTCAACGCCAGCCTGGAGCAGGTGCCCTTCAACCGTGGCACCCTGCTGACCATCGAGCTGAACGACCGGCGCCTGCCGGAAGTGCAGGAGTTCCACCAGCAGCTGCGCGAGGTGCTGTCGCAGCAGCAGACCGAGCAGCGCGACGTCGCCGAAACGCAGTTCACCGTCCTGCGCCAGCTGGTCAACCGCCTGGGCTCGCAGGAAGGCGAAGACAAGCGTTGGCGCGAGATTGTGCTGGACGTGCGCCTGCACGTGGAGTTCATCGGCGTGGAGCTGGACGTGGAAACGCGCCAGCAGGTCGAGATCTACCGCAGTGGCGCCGGCAAGTCGGGTGGCCAGCGGCAGAAGCTGGCCACCACCTGCCTGGCGGCGGCCCTGCGCTACCAGCTCGGCGGTGCCGACAGCCAGTTGCCCAGTTATGCCGCGGTCGTGCTCGACGAAGCCTTCGACAAGGCCGACAACGAGTTCACCGCGCTGGCGATGAACATCTTCGACAACTTCGGTTTCCAGATGGTGGTCGCCACCCCGCTGAAATCGGTGATGACGCTGGAGCCGTTCATCGGTGGCGCCTGCTTCGTCGAGATCAGCGGCCGCCACGATTCGGGCGTCCTGCTCATCGAGTACGACGAAGAAGGCAAGCGCCTGAAGCTGCCGGAGCGCAGCCGCCAGCAGGCCGACGAACCGGAAGAAGCCGAGGCCTGACCGTCTCGGCCTGCGGTAGCGCCGGGCCATGCCCGGCGGCGCTTGCGGCCGGAATCATCATGTGCACCTGTAGAGCCGAGCCATGCTCGGCTGCTCTCCGCGACCGGAAACCGCGTGCCAACCAAGGTTGGCACCTACCAGGGTCATGACGCTCATTCACGAACTTCGGAACGTATCCCACGCCATCCGCGCGATCAGCACCACCACAAGGCCCACGAACAGCTTGCGGATGAACGGCGTGCCGCCCTTCAGCGCCAACCGCGTGCCCACCACCGACCCGATGATGTTGGCCGCTGCCATCGGCAGCGCGAACAGCCACAGGATGTTGCCGGTCGGGACGAAGAACGAGATCGCCGCCACGTTCGTCGCCAAGTTCACCACCTTCGACGCTGCCGACGCACGCAGGAAGTCCAGCCCGAAGAAGCGCACGAACAGGAAGATCAGGAAGCTGCCGGTGCCGGGCCCGAAGAAGCCATCGTAGAATCCGATCGCCGCACCGATCGCCAGCGCGATCACCAGCTCGCGGCGGCCGATCTCCTGCGGCCGGTGCAATGCGCCGAAGTCTTTCTTCCACAACGTGTAGGCCAGCATCGCCACCAGCAGCACCAGCACCAGTGGCCGCACCGCATCCTTGGGCAACAGGCTGACCGCCGTAGCGCCAAGGAAGGAGAACACGAAGGCCGTACCGGCGGCGAACAACACCGGCTTCCACGGGAAGCGCACGTTGCGTGCATAGCGCCACGCCGCAGCGCCGGTACCGAACATCGAGCTGAACTTGTTGGTGCCGAACAGCATCGCCGGCGTCTGTTGCGGCAGCACCGTGAACAGGCCCGGCAACTGCACCAGTCCGCCGCCACCCACGGCCGCATCAACCAGGCCGGCAATGAAGGCGATCGCCACCAGCCACCACAACTCAGGAGGAATCATTTCCAGCACGGCGATCGATCGAAGTGAGGGCGCGACAGCATACGCCTGTCACATTGCCCCCGCCCACGCGACAATACCCGCATGAGCCGAACCGCCCCCGATCCCTGTCCCTGTGGCCTGGCCGCCGACTACGCCGCCTGCTGCGGTCGCTTCCATGCCGGTGACGCCGCGCCCGATGCCGAGCGTCTGATGCGCTCGCGTTACAGCGCCTATGTGCGCCATCTGCCGGACTATCTGCGTGCCACCTGGCATCCGGACACCCGTCCCGCAGAACTGTCGCTCGATGATGCCCCGGGCCAGCGCACCCAATGGCTGGGCCTGACCGTGCAGGATCACCAGGTTACCGGCACCGACAGCTCCGAGGTCCGCTTCACCGCCCGCTACCGCGTCGGTGGCGGCAGCGCGGTGAAAATGACCGAGCACAGCCGCTTCCTGCGGATCGAAGGTCGCTGGTACTACCTCGACGCCGTCTGAACCTGGCTGCTGCGCACGGCCAGCACACGCTGGCCGCCATGCGCGCATACACGGTTGCGGCCTTCCTCCTTGGCCGCATACAGCGCCTGGTCCGCCGCTTTGACCACCCCGGCAGGGCGCGGATCGACCCGACTGTCGGCCAGGCCGATGCTGACGGTCACCTGCACCACAGCACCGCCACCGCCGCGCCCGCGCTGCTGCTGGCCGAGCGTATCGTCACGGCTGCGGGTGGTGCGGTCGCGCAGCTGCATCCGGCTCTGCTCGATGCCCTGCCGCAGCGCCTCCACCGCGTCCACGCAGGCCGATGCCGGTCGGTCGAGGAAAACCACGGCGAATTCTTCGCCGCCATAACGGAACGCGCGGCCGCCATCGCCCACCCGCGACAACCGGGAGGCCACCAGTTTCAGCACGTCATCGCCGGTGTCGTGGCCGTGGGCGTCGTTGAACTTCTTGAAATGATCCACGTCGATCATCGCGATGCTGTAGGTGCCGGTGGCGCGCTTGAGCGTCTCGTTGAACGCACGGCGGCCGGGCAGCCCGGTCAGCTCATCGCCGAATGCCATGTGGAAGGACTCCTGCAGGGTCGCGGCCAGCATCAGCAGCAGCGCCGCCACGCTCAGCGCCGGCAGCAGCACCGGCTGCAGGAAGATCCGCGGCAGCATCCACCACAGGCACAGCAGGGCCAGCAGCATTGCCGTATGCAGCGGCCGGGGCTGGCGCCACGCCTGCCATCCCAGCGCAGCGGTGGCCAGCAGGAACAGCATGGCAGGCAGCTGCGCCAACGCGTTCCAGTCGCTTGGTATCCAGGGGAAGTGCCGGTTCGAGAGCAGGTCGTGCATGCCTTGTGGCTGCTGTGCGGCCAACAGGATGAAAACCGCCACGGCAACACCGCTGATCGTGGCCCTCAGCAGCAGGTCCTGGCGGCGGCGCCCGCGTTCGGGCCACAACGCATGGATGGCGAACAACAACGGCAGCCAGGTCGAGATCGCGTGGAAGCGCAGTGGGGTCAGCGCCGTTACTTGCCCATCGCGCAGGTAATGCCCCAGATCCTGGTGCAGCAGCGCGAAGGCCAGTGCCACCAGCAGCAGCAGGCACAGCGTGCGCACTTGGTTGTACAGCAGCGCCAGTCCTGCACCCAGGCAGGCCAGCAACCACGGCAGGATGCGCTGCCCAGCGCGGCCGACATCATCGCTTTCCAGGCTCGCCCACAGCGCCAGTGCGACCAGCACGGCGGGCAGCACGAACAGATAGTGCACAGGCTGTCGGAGCGGATGATGGGCCACACGGAATTCCAGCGCGGTCACGACGCGGCCGCAGCACTGCCGTTAGCGGCGCAACGGTGCTCTTCTTGAAGGCGCGCCTGGTGTGAACATCTTGGCACCGGGCCATGACATCGCGCTCACCGGCCCCGGTCGAAGCTGGCAGCATGGACAGCGTACCCGCCGCCGTCGCTGCCCCGCAGCATGACCTCGCCCGCCACTTCACCCATGTGCGGGGGCGCAGCGTGCAGCTGGCCGCACCCCTCAGCCCGGAAGACGCCCTGCTGCAGAGCATGGCCGACGCCAGCCCGGCCAAGTGGCACCTGGCCCACACCACCTGGTTCTTCGAACGCTTCGTGCTGGCCAGCCAGCCCGGCTACACACCCTGGGATCCGGCCTGGGACTACCTGTTCAACAGTTACTACAAGAGTCTCGGCCCCGCCCACGCACGGCCACAGCGCGGTCTGCTGTCGCGACCCTCGCTGCAGCAGGTGCACGCCTACCGCCGGCACGTGGATGCGCAGGTGCTGGCACAACTGCGCGACGGCGACCTGGGCAGCGATGCCCTGCAGCACCTGCAGCTGGGGCTGCACCACGAACAGCAGCACCAGGAGCTGCTGCTCACCGACATCAAGCACGCCTTCTGGTGCAATCCGCTGCAGCCGCCGTATCGCGATGACCTGCCCGTCGCCGTCAGCGCCGGCACCGCGCAGGGCTGGGTCGAACAGGGCGAACGCATTGTCAGCATCGGTGCGTCCGCCTGGCCGCAGCACGCGGCCTTCGCCTATGACAATGAATCGCCCCTGCATCGAGTGCTGCTTCCTGCGCATGCCATCGCCGAACGCCCCCTCAGCAACGCCGAGTACCGTGCCTTCATCGACGCGGGGGGTTACCGCGATCCACGCTGGTGGCTGAGCGAAGGCTGGGCGCTGCGCGAGGCCGAGCAGTGGCAGCATCCGCTGTACTGGGATGACGACCTGCTGCGCGAGTTCACCCTGGGTGGCTGGCGCGAGCTCGATCCACACGCACCGGTCTGTCATCTCAGCTACTACGAAGCCGATGCCTGCGCGCGCTGGGCTGGCGCCCGCCTGCCCACCGAATTCGAATGGGAAGCGGCCGCCGCCACGCGGCCGGTCGAAGGCCACTTCGCCGATGACGACCAGCTGCATCCGCAGGCAGGGCAGGGCAGAGGCATCCGCCAGCTGTTCGGCGATGTCTGGGAATGGACCAGCAGCGCCTATGGCGCTTACCCCGGCTTCCGTCCCTTCGCCGGCAACCTCGGCGAGTACAACGGCAAATTCATGTGTGGCCAGTGGGTACTGCGCGGTGGCAGCTGTGCCACGCCGCGCGGCCATGTACGCGCCAGCTATCGCAACTTCTTCATGCCACCGGCGCGTTGGCAGTTCTCAGGCATGCGCCTGGCAAGGGATCTTTCATGAGCACCGTCCAGGACGCGCTGCAGGCGCTGACCGACCTTACCCCCGGCCGCCAGCAGATCCTTGCCGACGCCGTGGCAGGTCTGTCGCACGCCTCACGCCAGCTGCCTTCCAAGTACTTCTACGACGCGCGCGGCTCGCGCTTGTTCGAGCAGATCACCCACACCCGCGAGTACTACCCCACACGCACCGAGCTGGCCCTGCTGGATCGTGTGCTGCCGCAGATCGCGCAGGCGGTGGGGCCGCGCGTGCATGTGGTCGAACTGGGCAGCGGCAGCGGCCGCAAGACCGCCCGCCTGCTGGCCGCTCTGCAGGATCCGGTGGCCTATACCCCCATCGAGATCTCGCGCGCGGCGCTGTTGTCCAGCATCGACCACCTGGCACCGGCGCTGCCGGAGGTGGAAATGCTGCCTGTGTGTGCCGACTTCACCCGGCCGGTGCAGGTTCCCTTGCCGGACCGGCCTGCCGCGCGCCGGCTGCTGTTCTTCCCGGGCTCCACGCTGGGCAACTTCGCTGATGAGGACGCGATCGCGCTGCTGCGCGCGATGCGGCAGACGATGGGCAATGACGGCCTGGCGCTGGTCGGTATCGACCTGCACAAGGATCCTGCCCTGATCGAGGCCGCCTACAACGATGCCGACGGCATCACCGCCGCCTTCACCCTGAACCTGCTGGCGCGTCTCAACCGGGAGGTCGGCAGCGATTTCGATCTCGACGGCTTCCGTCACCAGGCCCGTTACAGCACTGCGCGCCTGCGCATCGAAACCGACCTGGTCAGCCAGCGTGAGCAGGACGTCCATCTCGACGGCCGCACCTTCCACTTCAGCGCGGGCGAACCGATCCGCGTGGAGTACAGCCACAAGTACACCGACGCCAGCTTCGGCCTCCTGCTGCAGCAGGCAGGGTTGGAGGTCGCGGCATCCTGGAACGCGGACGATCCCGCCTATGGCCTGCGCCTCCTGCGCCCCTCACCCTAGGCAGAGGTAGTGCCGGCCGCTGGGCGGCAATCTCGACCAACCTTGCTCTCCCTCCGCGTTACCATGGCTCCAGCACCGGCAACACGGAGGACGCCATGCCCATTCTGACCACGCTCGGCCTGGCCGCCGCCCTTGCCATGCCAGCGGCGGCCCCGCCGACAGCAGCGGCAACCGTTGACCCTGCGTTCGCCCGCTGCATGGCGGGCCTGCAGGCTACTGCCGCCAGCCAAGGCATTGCCGCTGACCGTTTCACGGCCATCACCGCCGGACTGCAGCCCGATCCCAGCGTGCTGCCGCTGCTCGACGCGCAGCCGGAGTTCACCACACCGATCTGGGACTACCTGGCCGCGCTGGTCGATCGCCAGCGCGTGGATGACGGCCGCGCCATGCTGCAGCAGCATCGAGATCTGCTTCAGCGCGTATCGGCGCAGTACGGCGTCGATCCAGTCACCATCGTCGCCGTATGGGGTGTGGAGAGCGACTACGGGCGCGTGTTCGGCAAGCGCCCGCTGCTGCAGTCGCTGGCCACGCTGTCCTGTGCTGGCCGTCGGCAACCTTTCTTCCGCGGCGAACTGCTGGCGCTGGTCAAGCTCATCGACAAGGGTGACCTGCAGGCGCAGGGCCTGACCGGTTCCTGGGCCGGCGCCTTCGGCCACACCCAGTTCATGCCCAGCACCTACGCACGCATTGCCGTTGATGGCGATGGCGATGGCCGCCGCGATCTGGTCGGCAGCATTCCCGATGCATTGGCTTCCACCGCCAACTATCTGAAGCGTGCCGGCTGGCGAACCGGCGAACCCTGGGGCATGGAAGTCCGCGTCCCCGCCGGCTTCAACGCCAGCCAGGCCGGCCGCACCCAGCGCCGGGCACTGGCCGACTGGCGCGCATTGGGCGTGACCGGCTTGGACGGCAGCGCGCTGGCGCCGGCCGGCCTGCCTGCCGATGCACGCGCCGCGCTGTTGCTGCCGGCCGGCAACAAAGGTCCGGCGCTGCTGGTGTTCCGCAACTACGACGCCATCTACAGCTACAACGCGGCCGAGAGCTATGCCCTGGCCATCGCCACCCTGGCCGACCGTCTGCGTGGCGGCAACGGCTTGGTCACCGCTTGGCCAACCGATGATCCCGGACTTGGCCGCGACGAGCGCCGCCAGCTGCAGACCCTGTTGCTGGCGCGCGGCCATGACATCGGCGCCGCCGATGGCATGATCGGTACCGCCAGCCGTCGTGCCATCCAGGTCGAGCAGCGCCGGCTCGGTTGGGCCGACGCCGATGGTCGTGCCGGCCAGCGCATCCTGCGCACGCTGCAGAGCGGACCGCAGGTGAAGGTTCCGGCCACACCCACCCGCTTCAGCCTTCCTGCCAACTACAGTGCCGTGCAGTCGCCGGCCATCCGGAGTCGATCCAGCGTGCAACAGATAAAGGGCGTCAGCAGCGGCCAGTTCCAGGGACTTGATGCCTGGCTGGTGGAAACCCCGCAGGCCAGCGCCGCCATCAGTGTGTTCGGCGGTCAACTGCTCTCCTTCGTGCCCAAGGGCCAACCCGATGTGATGTGGCTCTCGCCCAAGCGTGCGGCACTGCCCACGCCCATCCGTGGCGGCAGCCCGGTGTGCTGGCCGTACTTCGGCCGCCAGGGGCAGGGCGATGACGTGCCGGCCCATGGCTTCGTGCGCACCTTGCCCTGGGAACTGCAGCAGGCGCGCCGCCTCGACGATGGCAGCATCGAACTGACCCTGGCCCCGCCTGCGTTGGACAACCTCGGCCTGCGTCTGACCATGACCGTCCGTATCGGTCGTGAACTGCGCCAGCAGCTGGTTACCGAGAACACCGGCAAGGCCCCGGCCACCATCACCCAGGCGCTGCACAACTACTTCCGTGTCGGTGACGCCAGCAAGGTCGACGTCGACGGCGTCGATGGCCTGGACTACCTCGACAAGTTCGAGAACTACGCCCAGTCTCGCCGGCAGCAGGGCCCCTGGTCGCTGCGTGATCCGCGTGATCCGGGCCGCAGCGACCGCATCTACACCCAGGCCGGCGGGCACTATGCACTGCGCGATCCGGTGCTCAAGCGCCGCATCGACCTTCGCACCGAAGGCAGCCGCTCGCTGGTGGCATGGAACCCTGGCGCCGACGCTGCCGCGAAGATGGCCGATGTCGGTGACGGCTGGCGCGACTACGTCTGCCTGGAAGCCGCCAACGCCGGGCCCGATGTGATCACCGTCGCTCCCGGCAGTCGCCACACGCTGGTGCAGACGCTATCCAGCGCGTCCCTGTAAACCGCGCAACGCCCACACAGGAAGACCTTCAATGCAGGAAGCACAGTGGTACTACGCCCGTAACGGCAAGAGTGAAGGTCCAGTGGACCTGGCTGGCCTGCAGAGGCTGCAGCAGGACGGCGTCATCACCGGCCACACCCTGCTCTGGTGCGAGGGCATGGCTGACTGGCAGCCGCTGCAGTCGACTGCCACGCCAGCGTCGGGTGCCGACGGCGTCGCCGATGGCCCGGCAGCACCGCCTGCCAGTGAGGCCGCCGTCGCCGCAGCGTCCAGCCATGACCCTTACCGTGCACCGGCCGCGGCGGCAACGCCCGATGTCATTCCACTGGGCGCCGGACTGCCTGGCCCGTTGGGTCTGTATGCAGCCATTGTCGGCGGCAACTTCCCGATCTATCGCAAGCGTTGGCGCCTGGACCAGGGCACCGCGAACGCAGCGGGCACCTGGCACTGGCCGGGGTTCCTGTTTGGCGTGATCTGGATGATGTACCGGAAGATGTACCGCATGGCCGCCATCTGGGTCGGCGTGCTGGTGGCATCCAGCGTGATCGAGGCCTTCCTCGAAGTGCCGGATGCCCTGTCGCTGGTGATCAACCTGGGCCTGAGCGTTACCGTGGGTGTCTTCGCCAACAGCTGGTACCTGCAGCATTGCCAGCGGGAGATCGCACGCGCCCAGTCGCTCAATATGGACAATGACGTTGCGGTGCGCAGCGTGCTGGCAGCACGTGGCGATACCAGCGTGATTGGTGCTGTGATCGCCATCGCCGTGTCCGTCACCCTGGGCATCGTCGGGGCCGTGTTGACCGGCTGATCCCTTCAGCTGGTCTGCCGCGGCCGCAGCACCCACAGGCAGAGCGTCCCGGCGACCAGGCCCCAGAACGCAGAACCGATACCGGCCAGTGTCATCCCCGAGGCGGTCACCAGGAAGGTGACCAGCGCGGCCTCGCGGTCGCGCTCCACTGCCAATGCACTGGCCAGGCTGTTGCCGATGGTGCCGAACAGGGCGATACCGGCCACGCAGGCCACCAGTTCCTTGGGGAAGGCAGCGAACAGGGCCGCTACGGTGGCCCCGAACAGGCCGATGACGATATAGAAGGCACCGGCCGCCATCGCTGCCGTGTAGCGCCGTGCTGGATCCTCGTGGGCATCACGGCCCATGCAGATCGCCGCGGTGATGGCCGCCAGGTTCAATGCGTAGGCACCGAAGGGCGCCAGCAGCGTGTTGACCACGCCGATCCAGCCGATCACCGGCGACACCGGTGCGTCATAGCCGGAGGCGCGCATCACTGCCACACCGGGGATGTTCTGCGAGGCCATGGTGACCACGAACAGGGGCAGGGCGATGCCGACCATCGCCGTCCACGACAGCGAAGGAGTGACCCATTGCGGTACAGCCAGTTGCAGGTGCACCTGTTGTGCGTGCAGTAGACCCTGGCTGGCGGCGATGGTGATGCCGACCAGCAGGGTGGCGATCACCGCATAACGGGGGAACAGGCGGCGTCCCAGCAGCCAGGTAGCGAACATGGCCAACGCCAGCACGCGCTGGGTGTTCATTGCCACGAACACGTCCAGGCCGAAGCGCAGCAGCACACCGGCCAGCATGCCAGCGGCCAAGGCCATGGGCACGCGTTTCATCAACCGGGCGAACACCCCGGAGAAGCCCGCGAGCATGCCCAGCACCGCCGCCAGCAGGAACGCACCGGTGGCTTCGGATAGAGACGCGCCACCGGCACCGACGACCAGCATCGCCGCGCCCGGCGTCGACCATGCGGTGACCACCGGCACGCGGTAGCGCAGCGACAGGCCGATGCAGGTCACGCCCATGCCCAGCCCAAGGGCCCACATCCACGAGGCGATGTGCGCCTGGTCGGCACCGACCGCCTGGGCCGCCTGGAACACGATCACCGCCGAACTGGCGAAGCCGACCAGCACGGTGATGAAGCCGGCGACGATCGCCGGCATCGAAAGATCCCGCCACCATCCCTGTCGTTTCTTCGTGTCCATGCTCTTCTCTTCGCTATGCATCGATGTATTGATAGCGCCTGCGGCGTTGACCGCGCAACGCGCGGGCAACGCCGCGGCGATGTATCAGCAGCAGCCATGCAGGGTGCAGGCGCTGTTCTGTCATCTTCCTGAAAAAAAGAGTTGACGAATTCTGCAGGATCTCTAGAATTCGCTCCCTTGCTGCAGCACGGCGACTTCTTCGGAAGCCACCAACGCGAACAGCGACGCCACCACCGCCGGACGAGATGATCGAACGAAGGTGTTGACGGACTTGAAAAGTCCGGCATAATAGGCGGCTCGCAACGGCGAAAGGCCCTCGGGTCCAACGACGAAGCAGCATCGGCAACAACGTCCACTCCGGTGAGACAGCCTTGAAAAAAGGTGTTGACGAAGCGGAAAAGCCGGCTATAATGGGCGGCTCGCTACGAAGGAAACTTCGCAGCACACGGGAACGGCGCTGAGGCCACTTCCCCGGATCTTTGAAAGTATGCGCAGGTATCTTGTGAAGGCGCCTGCAGGAAGGATGATTGTCCATCTTGCAGACGTTTGATCAAGCAACTATTAATTGTTTTAAAGCAAG
>NZ_JBBPFR010000018.1:0-82098 GCF_037969685.1 Stenotrophomonas sp. G106K1
CGCCCACCGCCCGGCACTACCGGGTTACAGCTGCTCGGCCTTGCCACTGGCCAGCGCACGCGCGATTACCTGCTCTGCCTGCTTCGCGGCCTGCGCCTGCAGGCGTGCCTGGCGTTCGCCCAGTGCCGCCTGTTTGCTGCCCAGTGCCGCCTGCTGACTTCCCAGCGCGGCCTGCTGGCTGGCGAGACGGCTCATCTCGCGGCTGCGCTCGGACTGCAGCGCCTGGTTGCGGGCAACCTGTGACGCGCGCTGTGCTTCAGCCGCCGCCTGCCGCGCAATCGCCGCATCATCCACCGCGCCACGGGTAGCCCGTGCCGCTTCGGCTGCCGCTTCACGGTTGATGTCGCGATCGTTGAGCGCACTGCGCGCAGCGCGTGCGGCGGCCAGGGCGATCTCACGCGCCTCTTCGCCCTGCAGCCTGCCCAGCTCGCCCTGCTCGCGGCCGAGCTGGCCCTGCTGGCGACCCAACGCACTCTGCTGGCGGCCAAGTTCACTCTGCTGGCGGCCCAGATCGGCGGCGCCGGCGTAGGCACGCTGCAATGACTGGATCAGCATCGGATCACGTACCACGTAGCGCTTGTCACCCTGGCGGAACCACAGCGCCGGGCCGTCGCCAATCCGGCTGCGCGCCTGCATCACATCGTCCATGCCGGCATTGGCGAATGCTTGGCCATGATCGACCAGCACGAAGGCCTGCTGCGGCGGCGTGCCGAGATCGAGCTGGCCGTGGGTGACGATGGTCACTGCCGCGTCCACATCCACGTTGAGGTCAGCAGTCTCCTCAGGGCCGGCCGGCTCGGCAGGTTCCTCCACCTCGGCCTCGGCGGGGTCTGCCGCCTCGGCCCAGTCGGTCGGCTCTGCAGGTACCGCCGCGGCAGGCGGCGCTGCGGGAGCGGCTGGTGCTGCGGGCGGAGGCGGCGCAGGCACAGCGCGCGGCGGTGCCGGCGGCGCGGGCGGGACCGGCGCGGCCACCAGGCGCATCGGCGCCACACCTACCGCCAACACCACCAGGGTCAAGCAAACGGCCAGCAGGCGCGGGCACGCCTGGTGCGACTGCAGCGAGAGCAGGCGGCGCTTGAGACTGGTGGTGCTGGGCGCCGCGCTGGCCACGCCGAGGTGTGGCTGCGGTGCCACACCCAGCTGCAGCAACAGCCGGCCATAGGCGTGGCGGCTGGCACCATGCTGGCCGACCACGGCCGCATCCACCGCCTCCTCGCGGGCCTGGGCGTATTCGCGCACGGCCAGGCGCAGCAGCGGATGGAAGAAGAACAGGTGCTGGGCCAGGGCAGGCAGCAGCCCCCATTGCAGGTCACGACGCTGCAGGTGCTGCAGCTCGTGGGTCAGCGCCAGGTCCAGCGCATCGCCCTGCAGCGCGTTCATCCCCGCCGGAAGCAGCAGCACCGGACGGAACGGCCCGACCAGCTGCGGCGCGTCAACCTGGTCGCTCATCCACAGGCGTGGCGCGCGGCGCAGACCGTGCGCGTCCGCGGCCAGCTGCAGCGCCTGCACCAGTGCCTGGTCCTCGCACGGATACGACGCCGCCAGCAGCGCGCGGCAACGGCGCCATTCGCCGAAGGTGCGCAGGGCCATCAGCAGCACGCCGGACGCCCACAGCGCGGCCAGTGCAACGGCCCACCAAACCACCGGCGCGCTGCCGGTATCGCCCATCGGCACGTTCGCAAGCAGGTGCGCGGCGGCCTCCGGTGCCATCGGATACACCGCATCCGAGGCAAGATCCACAGTCGTCATGGCTACCGCATCGGGTGCGGGCAACCAGGCCAGCTGCAGCGGTTGGCTCCAGAACAGGCCGACCACGGCCTGCAGCGATACCAGCCACCACAAGCGGCAACGGGTGGCCGCCGACAGTGTCGGCAGCGCGCGGCACAGCACGTAGACCAGCGCCACCAGCAGCACGGTCTGCAGGCTGGTCCAGCCCAGCCGCTCCAGCATCGGAATCAACATCGAGGTATCCATGGCTCAGTCCTCCTGGCGACGCGATTGCAGTTCGGCCACCAGCGCTTCCAGTTCGGCCAGTTCGTTGTCGCTGACCTTCTGCCGCTGCGACAGGTACGCCACGAACGGCGAGACCGAGCCCTGCAGGGTGTTGTCGACGAACTGCGCAACGGCGCCCTGCAGCACGCTCTCCGGGCCACGGGTGGGCTGGTAGCGGTAGACACCCTGCTGCTGCCGGCGCTGCAGGTAACCCTTGGCGCGCAGGCGCTCCATCATCGTCAACACGGTGGACCGGGCCAGTCCGCGCGGTTCGCCATAGCCGCTGGCGACCTCCCCGACGCTGGCCGGTGCCTGCTCGTCCACATACTGCAGCAGGGCCAGTTCCTGGTCCCCGATGGTCTTGCCACGCATGACAACACTCCCTTGACTACACGTGTCGCTACTGTTGCCATGGCGACACCTGTAGTCAACCCCCCGGAAGTCATGGGCCGACGAACGGTAGGGCGCGCAGCCGGCTTAAACCTTTTCCGCCGGGCGCGCATCCGACCCATGGCCTGTCGCCTGCGGCAGTCGTCATCGCCGCCGATCTTTCTGCCCTCCGGGAACCCGCATGCTCCGCCAGACGCTACCAACCCTGCTCATGATCATCAGCCTGCTGCCCTTCGCCGCTGTTTCCGCCAACCAGGACCAGGCCAACGACCAGACCCGTCGTTTCATCCGCCAGACCATGCAGGAACAGCGCATCCCCGGCCTGCAGATCGCCGTGGTCAAGGATGGCCAGGTGGTGCAGTCGGAAACCTACGGCCTGGCCAACGTCGAGAACGGCGTGGTCGCTACCCGCAGCACGCGGTTCCCGCTCAACTCTGCCAGCAAATCCTTCACCGGCGTCGCTTTGGCGCAGCTGGCACAGGATGGGCGGGTGGATCTGAACGCGCCCGCCTCGCGCTATCTCGACGACCTGCCCGCGAGCTGGCAGGCGGTGCGCGTGCGCCAGCTGCTCGCCCACACCTCCGGCCTGCCCGACATCCTCGATGCAGACGGACTGCTGGGCGGTGGTTCTGAACAGGACGCATGGCAGGCAGTCCGCGCGCTGCCGGCAGAGGCCGTAGCGGGCGAGCGCTTCCAGTACAACCAGACCAACTACGTGCTGCTGGCGCGGATCATCGCGCGGCAATCCGGCATGCCCTACGAACGCTTTCTGGCAACACGCCAGTTCTCCACCGCGCGCATGCCGCGCACCACGTTCGGCGACAGCTACGACCTGATCCCGGACGCAGCGACGATGTACAGCTACCTGCCACGCGCCACCGATGCCAAGGATGCGACGCCACGGCTGTCGCACTGGTTCTACGACATGCCGCCCAGCCTGTGGGCCGGGGGCGGCATCCTCACCACGGCCGATGACACCGCGCGCTGGTTGGTTGCATTGCAGGAGGGTCGCCTGCTGGAACAACGCGCGGTGCAGCAGATGTGGACGGCCGAGCGCCTCAACGATGGCAGCGCCGGCGACTGGGCCGCCGGCTGGCCGGTGTTCAACACCGCGCCCGACCTGCAGGTGGGTGGCATGGGCGGCGCGCGCTCGGCTTTCATCGTCTATCCCGAGCGCGACCTCGCTGTTGTCGTGCTGACCAACCTGGTCGGCGCCAACCCGCAGCAGTTCATCCCGCGTATTGCCGGTTTCTATTCGCGCGCAGATGCACAAGCCACAGCCACAAAGCAGCACTGATGCCGATCAACGGAAGAATCCGGCTACGAGCCGGACTGCCTAGCGCCCCGACACGAATGGATCACCCTTGCAGGGCAGGAGCTGGCTGTCGTCGCATGGCCACAGATCCGCCGCAAGTGTCTGCCTTACCGTGAAATGGTCGTTGTCCCAGACGAGGAAGCCACCATGGACGAAGTTGCCATGGTCGAACGTGCGTGCATCCTTGGCGAGAGGTCGTTCCGGATCCGCCTCTGCAATCCAGCGCACTACCGGCACCTTGTCCAGTTGCTGGATGAGTGCAAACAGATCGCCTGCCCCGCCATGGGTGTACGCGGCCATCGCCGCAGCATCCGGCATGCTTTTCTGCGCCAGGAGCGTAGCCGTTACATCGCGTGGTGCCATGTCACCCTCCGCAACAAGAGCGCGCATGCCAGTGGTCGTCACCGGGCAGTTCTTCAACTGCACCAGATAGCCGGTGATACCCCCCCTGCCCGCAAACGAACGTATCCAGTAGTGATACCGGGGCCCGCTGCTGTCGGTGACCATGAAGTCTTCGCGGCCATCGCGACCTGGGATGCGGATGACCTGTGCGTTGGTCGGATCGCCCACGTTGCACTCGAGATCTTCCAGTATCCGTTTGGCCTCGGCTGGCATCGCGGCATATGTTCCACCCGCATGGGCGCTGCCAGCGGCGTCCGGCAACGTGGGCAGGCCACGGTCAACATGCGCCGGTTGCGCGATAGCAGGGGCTACCGACCCCACTGATCCGGACATCAAGGGTATTTCGTTGTCCTGTGCCGGCACACAGGCACTACAACCCAACAGAAGTACCAAGGCCACATACGCCTTCAATCGTGGATCAAACATGGCTTAGCGCCCTCCCATTGCCGTAGCCTCGGTCTGCAAAGGCGCGCTCTGGGCGGTCGACTGCGCGGCCAGCTGAACCGACTGTTGCTGGAGGCGCTGCAGACTGGTATCGACCGAGGTTTCTCGCACCTCCGCCGCGTTGACGCCAACGCGAATCGCGGCGAGGTCGCCGGGAGTTCCCTGCACCAGAAACAGCGTCTCGCCAGCGGTACGACTGCCGGTAGCGTTGCTGGCCACCACCTGGTCCACGCGAGTCAAGCCAGCAGCCTTGGCCTCATGCAGCATGACCAGACTGTACTGATCCGCTTGCTCTGCATAATGCCCTCCCATGCCCTGCAGGCGCTCGCTGATCTGCTGCTGCAAGGGATGGTCGCGATGCCGAGGCAGGCGCGGATCGTCACCCCGATCGACTCGAACGTCATGTCCCAGTTCCTGCCCACGGCCGGGTGCCACCGAAGTCAGTACGTACTGCCACCTATTCTGCCCAGGGGTGCCGCGCACGGTCGATACGAAGTCATCGTATTCTCCGCCACCAATGGTCTGGCAACCCGCAGAATCCGTGTTCGCACGACTTCCCCGGTGAATCTTGAACGTGTCATTGAGATCCTGAACCCCTTGGGTATCGCGGGCATCGAACCAGCCGTCCCCATTGCTGTCGCGCTCGACACGAGCAGCACCGGCTGTGATCGCCGCCTGCGAAGGACGCAATGCAAACTCATCGGGATGGCCATGGCGCGGATGCGTGGTCGCTCGCATCTCGGTGGTGCCCTCGGCCAGCCGGCCAAGGTCCTTCACCCGATCACCATTGACATCCTCACCCTCGGTTTTGGTCCGCGACGCCACATTCTCGAAGCCGGGACTACGAGGTGTCGTCTTGGCATGGCCGTCGTACTGCGCCGTCGGCTCAGTGGTGGCCTGGTTGAATTCACGCGCATGCCGGCTGCCTTCAGCATCCTTCCACAGCACCACGATGCGATCATCATAGACCCCACGCCCACGTGCTTCAGTGGTGCGGTTCTCGTCGCGCAGACCGAGGATGACCCGATCCTGTGTTGTCATCGCATCGCGCGCGGGAGCGTCACCACGCAGTGCAATGATGCTGCCGTAGACATCATACTGCTGTGCCTGGCTCATCCCTGCCGTTTCAGACGCAGCCGGCATGCGTGGCGGCCGCGCGGCTTCGCGCAGTCGATCAAGCATTGGATTCACCACAGCGGCATCCGCAGCGACAACGCCGCCAGCCCGACGCAGCGCCTCCAGTTCAGGCGCAGCACGAGCCGATATGTAGCGGTCCAACGACTCTTGAACAACTGGATCCTGGCCGCTGCGAAGGCGCTCGAGCCGGGCAGCAGCTTCTCGCGCATCGCGTTGCTGTAACAGGGTCACCACTTCGTTGGCGGCGGCATTGATATCCATCTCGGGCATGACTCAGTCCTTGAACAGCGCATTTGATGTGCAGCCTACTTCAGTACGCCAAGCACATTGTTGACGGAGCGCACACGACCCGTCGGGCGCTGTTGATCCAAGCCGGAGGCGTCGCTCTCTCCCTCAACCCCGCGGCCCACCCATCACCGGCAGGATCACCCCGCTGATGTAGCTGGCACACGCCGGTGAGGCCAGGAACACATACGCTGGCGACAGCTCTTCCGGCTGTGCCGGCCGGCCCATGTCGCTGTCCTTGCCGAACTCGGCGACCTCCTTTGCCTGCTTGTCGGCGGGATTCAACGGAGTCCACACCGGGCCCGGCGCCACGCAGTTGACGCGGATGCCGCGCGGCAGCAGCTGGCTGGCCAACGCCTTGGTGAACGCATGGATGGCGCCCTTGGTGGCCGAGTAATCGATCAGTGCCTTGCTGCCGAACAGGCCGGTTTCCGAACCGGTGTTGATGATGCTGGCGCCCTCGCCCAGGTGCGGCAGCACCGCGCGCGCCATCTGGATGTAGCCGCCGATGTTGGTCTGCAGCGTTTCCTGCAGGTGCGCGTCTTCCAGGTCTTCCAGACGCTCGCAATGCAGCTGGAACGCCGCGTTGTTGACCAGGATATCGATACCGCCGAAGGCCTTGGCCACCTGTTTCACGGCCTTTTCGCAGAACCGCGGGTCGCGCACGTCACCGGCGATCACCACGCAGCGGCCGCCCTCCTTCTCCACGTGCTGGCGGGTCAGCTCGGCGTCCTCGGCTTCGTCCAGATGCAGCACGGCAACATCGGCGCCTTCGCGGGCGAACAGCACCGCCACCGCGCGGCCGATGCCGGAATCGCCACCGGTGATGATCGCGCGCATCCCCTGCAGCTTGCCGCTGCCGACGTAGTCCGGTGCCAGGAAGCGCGGCGCCAGTTCCAGTGCGTGCTCATGGCCGGGCTTGGCCAGATGCTGCGCCGGCATCGTCTCTGGCTGTTGGCGCGGTCCAGCCTGGGTGGCGGACTTCTTGGTCGCCTTTTTCGTTGCCTTCTTCGCCGCGCGTACGTCCTTCGCTTTTTCTTGGTCCTGCAGGCGTCGTTGCCGCGCTGCGACACGTGCCGCGCGGGGATCGGAAGCGGCGGCCTTGCGGGTGGCGGTCTTCACCACGCGCGGGCGCTCGGACGTGGTGGCTTCGGCGGCGGCTGGGGCGGCCTGGGTGCCTTTGCGTACCTTCGGCGATGCCTTGCGGCGGGCGGGGGTCTTCCTGGTGGTGGCCATGCAGGTCTCCTCGGGGGGGATTGGGGTTGCCGGCCAGCGGCCGGCACTACCGGGGCGCGTGCGCCGCAGTACCGGGGGCGGCGTGCGCCGCTCGTGCAGTGTCTCCACGCAGGCTGTTGGCGGCAGTGAGCGCACCGTGTCCATCGCGTGCACGGCATTCATTCCGCCACCACGCGTGTCGTCGCACCCTGCAGGCCACAACACGAGGAACGTCCCCATGAAACATGCCATTGCCACCGTCGCCGTCTGCTTCGCTCTCGCCGCCTGCAGCAGCAGCCCCGTCGCCCAGATCCAGCCGATCGACGGGGTGATTTCCGGCCAGTGCCATTCGGACATGGTGCGCGGTGCGGTCGGCCTGGCGGCATCGGACGCCACCGTCGAGCGCGCCCGCGTCGACAGCGACAGCCTGCACGTGCAGGTGCTGCGTCACGACGGTCCGCGCGTGCCGCCGGCCAGCGAAGGCGGTGAGCGCCTGACCATCGAAAAGGGCCGCACCAACAACATCACCGCGATCTACTGCGGCTGAGTTGCCTTGCGGCTGAGCCGCCGGGCCCGGCGCAGGACCTTCAGTGTCGCCTGTTCCCACTGGCGCGGGCCGCGCAGGCCCGCCAGTGCGGTCAGCTCTCCGCGTTCCCAGCCGGCAAACACGCAGGGATCGATGTAGGCCTTGCGGCACACCGCAGGGGTGTTGCCCAGCCGCGCGGCCACCTGGCACACCACCTCGCGTTGCGCCTTGGCCAGGGCGCGCTGGCTGGGCGGTTCGGGCAGCTCGGTGGCGGCAAAGGCCTGCACTGCCGCCATCGTACCGCCCCAGGTGCGGAAGTCCTTGGCGGTGAAATCCTCGCCCATCACCTCGCGCAGGTAGTCGTTCACCGCGCCCGAATCCACCGGCTGCACCTCGCCCGCGTCGTCTCGATACTGGAACAGGGCCTGCCCCGGCAGCTGCTGCACGCCGCGCACCAGCGCGCCCAGCCGACGGTCGCCCACCGTCACCTCATGCAGCTGGCCGGACTTGCCGCGGAAGCGCATGCGCACCCGCCCCCCCCGAAGCAGGTCCAGGTGACGGTTGCGCAGCGTTGTCAGGCCGTACGACTTGTTCTCCTGCGCATAGGTCTCGTTGCCCACGCGCACCAGCGTGTCTGCCAGCAGCGCCACCACCACCGCAAGCACCTTCTCACGGGGAAAGCCACTGCGCTTGAGGTCGCGCCCCAGGCGCCGTCGCAGCGCAGGCAACGCTTCCCCGAAGGCGATGATGCGGTCGAACTTGCCTGCATCACGCACCGCCGCCCAGTCGGCGTGGTAGCGGTACTGCTTGCGCCCGCGCGCGTCGCGGCCGGTGGCCTGCAGATGGCCGTTTGCATGGGCGCAGATCCACACCGCGGTATAGGCCGGGGGCACGGCCAGCGAGCGGATGCGCTGCAGCGTGGTGGCATCGCGTATGGCATGACCGTCGGCATCGCGATAGGAGAAGCCTTTGCCGGCGCGGACACGGCTGAAACCGGGCTGTGTGTCATCGACGTAGCGCAAGCCGGCGGCGCGCGCGGCCTGGCGTTCGGGTGTAGGGGTGGCGGGCATGCCGTCAGTCTGCCGATCGGCGCGGCGTGGCCACGTCAATAACGCAAGACAAACACGTGAGGGCAGGTTCGCCGCTATGCTCGGCCTTTCACCGTCCCTTCCCTTCCGGAGTCATGATGTCGTTCCCGATCCGCGCCCGTTCCCTCTCCGCCCTGCTGCTGCCGGCCGTGCTGGCCCTGACCGCCTGCCAGGCGCCGTCGCTGGATGAGCAGGACTCGGCCACCGCCCACGCACAGCAGGCCGCCGAAGCTGCCAAGGCGCCGGCCGATGAAGCCGGCAAGGCCACCGAAGCACCGCCGGTTGGCAACTGCGACGCCAGCCAGGTGCAGAGCCTGGTCGGCCAGGCCTATACCGAAGCACTGGGCAAGCAGGCCCAGGAAGATGCAGCGGCCAAGCAGATCCGCGTCCTGCATCCCAATGACGTCACCACGATGGAGTTCGTGGGCGACCGCCTGAACATCGAGGTGGACGCAAAGGACGTGGTCAGCGGCGTCCGCTGCGGCTGACCCATCCCGCGCCGGCATGCGTTTGCCGGCGCTTTGGTTGCGCCTGCAACCGTGTATTGCGGCGTTGCAGCAACCTGTGATCTAGTCGAGGCATCCGGTGGCCTCACGATGCGCTCCAGGAAGAGCACGGCGTGTGCGTCAGGGTGAGTGTGAAGACCCTTGGCGTGCGGCCAGACAAGGCGCGCGCCGCAGCGCAGGCGAGTGCCTGCGCAAGGTGAGCAACGCCGTATGGGCGTGCGCCAAGCGGCTTCCCGACGGGCCGCGCCATGCGCGGCACACTCCACCATGACGTACAGGGCGTGCTCTACAGGGCGGGCAGGAGTGTCCCCGTTCATTTCAATCTGCATCGAGGTAGAGATGGCCCCCCGCAACCGCCAAGGGCTTTACGACCCGCGCTCCGAGCGCGATGCCTGTGGATTTGGCATGGTCGCCCAGCTCGACGACCAGCCTTCGCGCCTGCTGGTCGATACCGCCATCGCTGCGCTTTCGCGCATGACCCACCGTGGTGGTGTCGCCGCCGACGGCCTCACCGGTGATGGCTGCGGCCTGTTGCTGCGCCGCCCCGATGCCTTCCTGAAACTGCTGGCCAGCGAAGCGGGCATCGCCGTCGGCGCGCGCTTCACTGCCGGCCTGGTGTTCCTGCCACACGATGCCGACGCCGCACAGGCCTGCCGCGCACAGCTGCAGCAGCAGATCGAGGCGGTCGGCTGCAAGGTTGCCGGCTGGCGCGAGGTACCGACCGACGACAGCGTCTGTGGGCAACTGGCGCGCGATACCCTGCCGCGCATCGAACAGGTGTTCGTCGATGCCGGCGTCGGCCAGGATGACGCCGGCTTCGGCCTGGCCCTGTTCCTGGCCCGTCGCCGCAGCGAACAGCTGTTGCGCACGCATGCCGACTACTACGTCACCACGCTCAGCCCCAACGCCATCAGCTACAAGGGCATGGTGCTGCCGGACAAGCTCAGCCGTTTCTTCCCGGACCTGCAGCGTCGCGAACTGGCCTCCAGCGCCATCGTGTTCCACCAGCGCTTCTCCACCAATACGCTGCCGCGCTGGCCGCTGGCGCACCCGTTCCGGATGCTCGCCCACAACGGCGAGATCAACACCATCGAAGGCAACCGGCGCTGGGCGCAGGCGCGCAGCAAGGTGTGGAAGACGCCCCGTTTCGACATCGGCGAATTCGACCCGGTCATCTCCATGCACGGCTCGGATTCGCAGAGCCTGGACAACATGCTGGAACTGATGGTGTCCGCTGGCATGGAACTGATCCAGGCACTGCGTATCCTGGTGCCGCCGGCCACCCAGTCGCTGGAATTCAAGGACCCGGACCTGGCTGCGTTCTACGAATTCCACGGCCTCAACAGTGAACCGTGGGACGGCCCGGCCGGCATCGTCGCCTGCGACAGCCGCTACGCCGTGTGCACCCTCGACCGCAACGGCCTGCGCCCGGCGCGCTGGATGCTGACTGCCGATCGCCACTTCCTGGTCGCTTCCGAAGCAGGCGTCTGGGAAGTACCGACCGAGCGCGTGGTGCGCAAGGGCAAGCTCGGTCCGGGCGAGATGATCGCCATCGACCTCAAGCGCGGCGACCTGCTCGATTCGGAAGCCATCGACCGCATCAACCGCGGCCGTGCACCGTACAAGCAGTGGCTGCAGCAGGGCGTCACCTACCTGCAGACCGAACTGATCGACCCCTCGCTGGTGGAAGAGCCGTTCGACGAAAGCACCCTGCGCAGTTACCACAAGCTGTACCAGCTCAGCAGCGAGGAAGTGGAGCAGGTGCTGCGGCCGCTGGCCGAGACCGAACAGGAAGCCACCGGCTCGATGGGTGATGACACGCCGATGGCCGTGCTCAGCCAGCGCAGCCGTCCGCTGTACGACTACTTCCGCCAGGCATTCGCGCAGGTCACCAACCCGCCGATCGATCCGCTGCGCGAAGACTGCGCGATGTCCCTGTCCACCCAGCTCGGCAAGGAGACCAACATCTTCCATGCCGGCCCGGAGACGGTGAACCACGTCATCCTCAATTCGCCGGTGCTGAGCCAGCGCAAGCTGCGCCAGCTGCTGAAGATGGACCAGTACGTGCAGGCCAACCGCCTGCTCGACCTGTCCTACAGCGAAGCGGAAGGCCTGCGTGCGGGCATCGAACGCATCTGCGCCGAAGCCGAACAGGCTGCGCGCGACGGCATGGTGATGCTGCTGCTGTCCGACCGCTACCCGGTGGCCGGGCGGCCGATGGTGCATGCCCTGCTGGCCACCAGTGCGGTCCACCACCACCTGTCACGGCTGGGCCTGCGCTGCGACGTCAACCTGATCGTCGAGACCGGCACCGCGCGCGACGCGCACCACATGGCCTGCCTGCTCGGCTTCGGTGCCACGGCGGTGTACCCGTACCTGGCCTACCAGACCCTGTTCGACCTGGGTCGTCGCGGCATCCTCAAGCTCAGCAAGGGCGGCGAGCAGTCGCAGATCGGCCGCCGCTACCGCAAGGGAATCTACAAGGGCCTGTCGAAGATCATCTCGAAGATGGGCATCTGCACCGTGGCCAGCTATCGCGGTGCGCAGCTGTTCGAGATCATCGGCCTGGAGCCGGAGGTCGTCGACCTGTGCTTCCCCGATACCGCCTCGCGCATCGGTGGCGCCGGTTTCGCGCGGCTGGATGCCGATGCGCGTGAACTGTGCGCGCAGGCCTGGGATGCGCAGCAGGGCGTGGATGTCGGCGGCCTGCTGAAGTACGTGCACGGCGGCGAGTACCACATGTACAACCCGGACGTGGTGACCACCCTGCAGCGCGCGGCGCGCAGCGGTGACCCGCGTGCGTGGCAGCAGTACTGCGATGCCGTGCATGCACGCCCGCCCTCGGCGTTGCGCGACCTGCTGCAGCTGGTGCCGGCGGCGACGCCGACGCCATTGGACGACGTCGAACCGGCCAGCGAGCTGTTCCCCCGCTTCGATACCGCAGCGATCAGCCTCGGTGCGCTCTCGCCCGAGGCACATGAGGCGTTGGCGATCGCGATGAATCGCCTCGGTGGCCGCAGCAATTCCGGCGAAGGTGGCGAAGACCCGGCGCGCTATGGCACCGACAAGCGCAGCAAGATCAAGCAGGTGGCCTCCGGCCGCTTCGGCGTCACCGCCGAATACCTGGTCAATGCCGAAGTGCTGCAGATCAAGGTCGCGCAGGGCGCCAAGCCCGGCGAAGGCGGCCAGCTGCCCGGGCACAAGGTCAATGAACTGATCGCCCGACTGCGCTATGCCAAGCCCGGCATCGGCCTGATCTCGCCGCCGCCGCACCACGACATCTACTCCATCGAAGACCTGGCGCAGCTGATCTACGACCTCAAGCAGGTCAACCCGACCGCACTGGTGTCGGTGAAGCTGGTCAGCCATGCCGGTGTAGGCACGATCGCTGCCGGCGTGGTCAAGGCCGGTGCCGACCTCATCACCATTTCCGGCCACGACGGCGGTACCGGTGCGTCGCCGGTCAGTTCGATCCGCTATGCCGGCGTGCCGTGGGAACTGGGCATCGCCGAGGCGCACCAGGCGCTGGTGGCCAACGACCTGCGCGGGCGCACCCTGCTGCAGACCGACGGCGGCCTGAAGACCGGCCTGGACGTGGTCAAGGCGGCGCTGCTGGGCGCGGACAGCTTCGGCTTCGGCACCGCACCGATGATCGTGCTGGGCTGCAAGTACCTGCGCATCTGCCACCTCAACAACTGCGCCACCGGCGTGGCCACCCAGGACGAGCGCCTGCGCGAGAACCACTTCACCGGCCAACCCGAGCGCGTGGAGAACTTCTTCCGCCTGCTGGCCGAGGAAGTCCGCGGCTGGCTGTCGGTGCTGGGCGCACGCTCGCTGCAGGAGATCGTCGGCCGTACCGACCTGCTGCGCCAGCTTGAGGTCTCGCCACGCGAGGACGTGCGCGTGGATCTGTCGCGGCTGCTGGCCGACGCCAGCTACCCGGGCAGCCACTGCGCCGCACAGCGCCTGTACGAATCGCCGGACAGCCTGGCCACGCAGATGGATGGCCTGCTGGCCGAAGCCATCGAGCACAAGCGTGGCGGCGAACACCGCTTCCTGATCCACAACACCGACCGCAGCATCGGCACCCGCCTGGCCGGCGCCGTGGCGCGCGCGCACGGCAACCAGGGCATGGCCGAATCGCCGCTGGAACTTCGCTTCCGTGGCAGCGCCGGGCAGAGCTTCGGTGCCTTCAACGTCGGCGGCCTGCACCTGGAAGTGGAAGGTGAAGCCAACGACTACGTCGGCAAGGGCATGGCCGGTGGCCGCCTGGTGGTGCGTCCGCCGCGTGGCGCACGCTTCGAAGCACGCAGCACCGCGATCATCGGCAACACCTGCCTGTACGGTGCAACCGGTGGCGAGCTGTTCGCCGCCGGCCGCGCCGGTGAACGTTTCGCCGTGCGCAACTCCGGCGCACTGGCGGTGGTGGAAGGCGCAGGCGATCACTGCTGCGAATACATGACCGACGGCGTGGTGCTGGTGCTGGGCAAGGTCGGCCTCAACTTCGGTGCCGGCTTCACCGGTGGCCTGGCCTACGTGCTGGACGTGGACCGCGATTTCGTCGACCGCTACAACCACGAGCTGATCGACATCCACCGCGTGTCCGCCGAAGGTTTCGAGAACTACCGCCAGCATCTGCACCGTCTGATCGGCCGTCATCGCGAGCTGACCGGCAGCATCTGGGCGCAGCAGATCATGGACGAATTCCGCGATTACATCGGCAAGTTCTGGCTGGTCAAACCCAAGGCCGCCAGCATCGAGTCGCTGACCGAAACCCTGCGCCGCGCCGCGTGAGCGCGCGCACCGCACTGCCGAGACGATCATGAGCCGCAAGCACGCCTTCCAGTTCCTCGACCTGCCCCGCACCATGCCGCAGCGCATCCCGGTCGAACTGCGCACCTCCGGCGACTGGGGCGAGCTGTACGGAAAGTTCGGCAAGGAAGATGCGCAGTACCAGGCCGGCCGTTGCCTGGACTGCGGCAACCCCTACTGCAGCTGGAAGTGCCCGGTGCACAACGCCATCCCGCAATGGCTGCAGCTGGTGCAGGAGAACCGCATCCATGAAGCGGCCACGCTGTGCCACAGCACCAACCCGCTGCCGGAAGTGTGCGGCCGGGTGTGCCCGCAGGACCGTCTGTGCGAAGGCAGCTGCACGCTGGAGGAGTTTGGCGCGGTCACCATCGGCGCGGTGGAGAAGTACATCGTCGACACGGCGCTGGCCACCGGCTGGCGGCCGGACATGACGGCGGTGCAGCCCACCGGCCACACGGTGGCCGTGATCGGTGCCGGCCCGGCAGGCCTGGCCTGTGCCGATCGCCTGGCGCATGCCGGCATCACCGCGGTGGTCTACGACCGCTACGAGCAGGTCGGTGGCCTGCTGCAGTTCGGCATCCCCAGTTTCAAGCTGGACAAGGACGTGATCCGCCGCCGCCGCGACGTGCTCGAAGGCATGGGCGTGCAGTTCCGCCTCGGCGTTGAGATCGGCCGCGACATCAGCCTGCAGCAGCTGCTGGACACCCACGATGCGGTGTTCGTCGGTACCGGCGCCTACCGCTACACCGATGGTGGCCTCGACGGCCAGGACCTGAAGGGCGTGCTGCCGGCGCTGCCGTTCCTGGTGCAGAACAGCCGCATCGTCGGCGGCGATGATCCGCAGGGCCGGCCGATCGCCGGCTGGGAAGACCAGATCGCCTTGCCCGACCTCAATGGCAAGCGCGTGGTGGTCCTCGGTGGTGGCGACACCGGCATGGACTGCGTGCGCAGTGCCGTGCGGCTGGGCGCAGCCAAGGTCACCTGCGCCTACCGCCGCGACGAGGCCAACATGCCGGGCAGTGCGCGCGAAGTGGCCAATGCACGCGAGGAAGGCGTGCGCTTCCTGTTCAACCGCCAGCCGCTGTCGATCGAAGCCGGTGCCGACGACGAAGTGATCGGGGTTACCGTCATCGAGACGCGCTTGGGCGAGCCCGATGCCAACGGCCGCCAGAACGCGGTGCAGATCGAGGGCAGCGAGTCGCTGCTGGAAGCGGACGTGGTGATCATCGCGTTCGGCTTCTCGCCCAGCGTGCCATCTTGGCTGGCCGAGCACGGCGTGGAGGGCCAGGCCAACGGCCGCATCCTCGCCGGAGGCAAGGGCAAGCTGCCCTTCCAGACCGCCCATCCGCGTCTGTTCGCCGGTGGCGACGCGGTGCGTGGTGCCGACCTGGTGGTGACCGCGGTGGCCGAAGGCCGCGACGCCGCCGCCAGCATCGTCCGGCTACTGGCGCACTGACGGACCCACCGAAGGCATCAGCACTGCGGCCAGCGTGGCATGTAGTGCGTCGCGCTCGACCGGCTTTGCGATAAAGCGATCCACGCCGGCGTCGAGGCAGGCCTGGCGGGTACTGTCGAGCACACTGGCCGTCAGGGCGATGATGGGTACCCGCGCTGCGTCGGCCCGTGGATCGGCGCGGATCGCGCGGGCCAAGGCAAAGCCGTCCATGCCCGGCATGTGGCAATCGGTGATGACCAGCGCGAAGCGTTGTGCCTGCCAGGCCTGCCAGGCCTGCTCACCATCGGCCGTGGCATGCACCTGCAGGCCCAGTTCCTGCAGCCGCTGGACCAGCAGTTGCAGGTTGGTGGGATGGTCTTCGGCAACGAGGACCCGCACCGGCGGCAACGCGGGCAGGCCAGCGGCATCATCACGAGGCTCCGCCAAGGGCGCCTCGCAGGCCGGCAGGTACAGGTCCAGCCACACCGTGGTGCCCGCTCCCGGCGTGCTGCACAGGTGCAGTTGCCCGCCTATCGACGCCGCCAGCTCCCGGCAGATCGCCAGGCCCAGGCCGCTGCCACCGAAGCGCCGGGTGGTGGATGCATCGGCCTGGGTAAACGCTGCGAACACCGCCCGCTGGCGCTCGCGGCTGATACCCACGCCGGTGTCGGTCACCTGCAGCCGCAGTTGCTGGCCGTGCTCGCGCTGCTGCAGCACCCGCACCTGCAGGTCCACCCCGCCCTGCAGGGTGAATTTCAGCGCATTGCCCGCCAGGTTGAACAGGATCTGGCGCAGGCGCAGCGCATCGGCCAACGACCCACGCTGCAGCGCGGGATCCACCTCGCAGCGCAGATACAGCCCCTTGCTTGCCGCCACCGGTACCAGCAGACGCTGCACCGCCCGCAGCAGCTCGGCCAGGTCGGTGGGCAGGCACTGCGGTGGCTGTGGGCCGGATTGCAGGCGTTGGCTGTGCAGCACGTCATCGAGGATCTGTCGCAGCATCTGTGCTGCATCATCGATGGTCGCCAGTACCTGGCGCTGGCGCGCATCCAGTGCGCCGCTGCCCAGGCACTCCAGCATCCCCAACAGCGTGCTCATCGGCGTGCGGATCTCGTGGCTCATGGTGGCCAGGAAATGGGTCTTCGCGGCGGCATCCTGCTCCGCGTCACGCCGGGCATCGTCCAACGCCTCCGTACGTGCGCGTGCCTCGGTGACATCCATCCAGTATCCGCTCCATTCCACGCCGCTGTCGCTGCAGGCAATCGGTCGCCCGTGCGAACGTACCCAGCGCCAGCCGTTGGGGCCGCGCGTGCGGAAGGTGATGTCGATGGGCCCACGCACCAGTGCGGCGGCATCAACGCAGGCCAGCACCGAGCGGCGGTCCTGCGGATGGACCGCTGCGAGCAGGCTGCCATGGTCGACCCGCGCGGTATCCACGCTGATCCCGAACAGCGCGTGCACATCGCCGGCAATGTGGGGAACGCTGTACACGCCGGTGCTGCTGCGCCGCGCCCGGTACACCACCGCCGGCAGGTTGGCGGTGACGTCCTGCAGGCGCTGTTCCAGCGCCTGCCTGCGCAGGCCTTCACGGTGCAGCCGCCAGTAGCCGAATGCATACATCAGGCCCATTGTCAGCAGCACCAGCAGCACAGCGATCGACCCGCGCAGGGGCGACACTGGCGTGCGGCTGCGACGAGGGGACGTCACGATCCAGTTTGCCCGCAGGGCCTCGCGCTGCTCCTGTGTCATGCCTGCCTGCAGCTGGTTGAAGCGGGCCACCAGATGCGCGCACGCCGGCAGCGCGGCCAATACCAGTGCGTCGCTGAAGCCGGCCGGCGCTGCAACGTCCAGTGCGCCGCCCGGCTGATTGCGCAGCGTGGCTTCCACGTCCACCAGGTTGCCCACCACCGCATCGACCTGGCCGCTGATCAGCAGTTGCAGTGCCGTGTCCAATGTCGCCACCTGCAGCAGCGGTACCGCCGCGCCCGACTCCTCCAGCATCCTGGCAAGCGGCACGATGTCGAGGCTGGCCACGCCGCGACCGTGCAGCCCATCCAGGCCGATGATCGGCAGCGCGTCGGGGCGTCGCACGATCACCTGCGGCACCTGCAGGTAGGGCACGCTGGCCATCCAGCCTTTCGGCTTCTGCGCGCGCGGCCAGCCGAGCACGGCCTGGGTCCCGGCAGGCAGCGCGCCGGCGGCCAGCGCCGTCGCCGCGACCGGCGTGGCGCGCAGCGTGGGGTACTGCTCCTGCAGCAGCGCCAGGTAGACCGCCACCAGGCCGTGTGGCTGGTCGTTCTGACTGGACGACAACGGTGCACGATCGGCGGGGTAGGCAAGCAGGATGGGACCTTCGCACTGCCCGGCCCAGGCCGGCGCCGACAACAACGACAGGGCGACGATGCGGGCCAGGGCGCCAGCGACATTCACGGTGGACATCCTCATGTCGCATGCAGGGGCATGGCCGCATCGCGGTGCGACCTCCTGCCACGCTAGCGACGCCCTTCCCCGCAACAATGAGGAAATTTGCAAAACCCTCCGAAACCGCCAATAGCGACATACACTGCCGCTTCTACCGATCCCGGAGCTTTCGATGCGCATCGGCCTGGCCGCCAACCGTCTCCATCACCACGACGCGCGCGCGGCACTGTTCCGCTGGCTGCGCGCCAGCGAGCCAGGGCTGCGCGAACTGGGCGTGACGCTGTGTGCGGTCGGCCGTACCCATGACGCAATCCAGCGCAACGGTTTCCTTGCCGGTTACGACGGACTGCAGCGCTATCCGTACGGTCGCGAAGGCGGGTTGATGAAGCTGGTGGCCGAAGTGGTGGGCATGGGCGCCGAGCGTACGCTGGACGGTGCGGTCTATCTGATGGATCCGGTGGATCCTTCCTCGGTTTTCCCCGAGGCGACCGCGCTCAAGCGCCAGTGTGTAATCCACGGCAAGCCATTCATTTCCACCGTGGCCACCGCCCGCGACTGGATCGAGGTGGAGCGCGTCCATGCGGGCCTGGCCGCCGATGCCGGTGCCGACGACCTGCATGCGCTCGAAGGGCAGACGCTGGCGTTGATCGCCCACGATGCCATGAAGCCGGCGATGCTGGCGTTCGCCGATGAACACTTCGACGTGCTGGCGCGCTTCGGCGAACGCGTAGCCACCGGCACCACCGGCCAGCGCTTGAACGAGCTGGCCTGGAGCCGCGGCTGGCCCGCGGATACGGCGTGGGTGACGCGCTACCAGAGCGGCCCGATGGGCGGCGATGCGCAGATTGCCGACCGCGTGCTGGAAGGCCGTTGCCAGCGCGCGATCTTCTTCGAGGATCCGCATGTGGCGCGCCAGCACGAAGCCGACATCCAGCTGCTGGAGCGGGCGGTGACCACGGTGACCGATCAGGCGGTGTGCATCACCGCTCCGCGGGTGGCGGCGCGATGGGCGGAGGCGGCGGCCAAGCGCGCGCGCGGGTGAGGTTTTCGGCCAACGGCTGAGCCCCTCGTGGTGGCCGTTCAAATCAAAAGCTGTGCTTGGCCGGACGGGTGGGCCATGCAGGGGACGCTGCAAGTCCCCCTCCGGGGCCCGGCCCAGCCGCTGGCGGCTGTGCGTTCGGTCGCTTGCGAAGCAGTGCTTCGCAAGCAAAGCGCCCTCACCCTTGTAAGCTCGATGGCGCCATCCATGGCGCCAACGCCCCTGCATGACCCACCCGCCCGACCTCAGACAGTTTCCGTGCGCGTCCAGCCACGGAAGAGAAAAAGAAGATCAAGAGCAGCAGCGAATCGCGCGCTGTGCGCGCTTTTGTAGCCGCAGCCCATGCTCGGCTGCTCGATACCCTCTCTGGAGTGGAGCCCCTTCTGTTGAAGGGGCGCGCCGAAGGCGGGGGTAGAGGAGGAATGCGCGGGCAGCTGCTGTAGCGCGAGCGCTACAGCAGCTGCCGAAGCATTGCTTTCAATCTGCGCCCTTCCAGCTGGAAATAGTCGCGCTGCTCGCGCCAGTCGGGGAAGCGTTGTTCCACTTCGTGCCAGAACGCGGGCGAGTGGTTGGCCTGGATCAGGTGGCAGAGTTCGTGCACCAGCACGTATTCAAAGGCGGCGGGGCGGCCCAGTACCAGGGCCAGATCCAACGCCATGCTGCCGTCGGGGGCCAGCGAGCCCCATTGCGAGGACATCACCTTCAAGCGCAGGCGGCTGGGTGCGCGGGGCAGGCCGGGCAGGTACTTCGGCAACCAGCGACCGACATCGGCGCGGGTCTGTGCTTCGTAGAACTCGCGCAGCAGACGGCGCAAGGTCGCGTCGCCGCCACGGCTCGGCCATTGCACGCAGGCACCGTGTTCGTCGATTTCCAATCGTGCGTAACGGCCTTCCTGCCAGCGCAGCGGCAACAGTTCGCCGCGCAGCGGCAGCACACCTTCAACGCCGGGCTGCAACGCGGCGGGCAGGCCGTGTCCCTGGTAAACGCGCAGCTGCAGGCCCAGCCAGTCGCGATGCTGTTCGAGGAAACGCTCGCCCATCACCAGGCTGGCGCGCGGCGGCAGTGTCAATCGTGCACCACGCTCGTCGACGCTGAGCTTGATCCGGCGCGCGCGCGGATCGCGCACACGCAGTACCTCGATCTCGACATCTTCCAGGCGCAGGCGAACGGTGTCGCGCTGTACGGTGGCGGGAGGGACCGGCGAGATCAGGCGGCGCAGCAGACGGCTCATGGTCCCAGCATAGCGCCGTGCGGGGCCGCCGGATGACCGGCGGCCGACGGCCTGCCTGTTCAGTCAGCCTTGCTGAGCTTGAAGGCTTCTTCCAGCAGCAGGAACAGGCGGCGGATCTCCGCGCTCTGCAGGGCGAAGCGGGCGTCGAACTCGGCGCGGCGGCCGTCTTCGTCCGCATGCTCCAGCTGGTCCAGCGCGCCGTCCAGGAACTTCAGCTTGCGCACGATCAGGTCGTCGCCCAGCACGAAGGACAGGTTGTCCTCGAACACCAGGGCCAGCTTGGTCACCTGCTTGCCAGCGTCCAGGTGCTTGTCGATCTCGTCGCAGCGCAGTTCCTGGTGCTGGCACTTGACCACCGCGCCGCCTTCCACCGGGTCCTTCATCTCGCACTCCTCACCCAGGCTGAAGCCGGTGGGCAGGGGCTCGCCAGCGATCCAGCCGGTCAGGATCGAACGCGGCGCGACTTCGGCGTTCAGCGGCATTGCCGGGAAGCTGCCGAGCAGGCCACGGATGTCTGACATGAAGTATTCGCCGGTCTTGCGGCTGGAGGTGTCCACCACCACGTAGCCATGCAGCTGGTCGATGAAGGCGTCGTTGCGCGAGGACTTCACGAAGGCGCGCGGCAGCAGTTCATGCAGCAGGTCGTCCTTCATGCGCTTGCGCTCACGGCCACCGGGGCGGCGGCCTTCCTTCTCTTCGATCTCTTCCAGCTTGCGCTCGAGCAGGTCGTTGACCACCGCGCCGGGCAGGATCTTGTCCTCGCCACCGACGGTCAGCCACAGGTGTTCGGCAATGCGGTGCGAGAGAGCTTCCTTCTCTTCGCGGCCGAACGGTGAGATGAAACCACGCGAGTTCATTTCCAGCGCGCCGACCGGCTTGAGCAGGGCGTGCGGCAGCAGGGTGTCGACTTCGGAAAAATCAGTGGCGGTCGGGAAGCGGAAGAACGTCAGGTTGCGAAAGAACATGGAATTCCGGTGTCTGAAGAAGAAGGGCGCCCGACCTTAAACGGCAGGCGTCTCGGGAACTGCGTCGGACAGCCAGGCGTCGGCATGCGCCGCATCGCCACGGCGGCCCAGGGCCATGAAATCGAACAGGGCGGCATCGGCCAGCTGCGCAGGTCGCACGTCGGCCATTGCCCGGGCGATCTGTTCGATGCGCCCGGGATGGTCCTGGTCCCACTGCTGGAGCATCAGGCCGACCTGCCGACGCTGCAGGTTTTCCTGGCTGCCGCACAGGGTGCAGGGAATGATCGGGAAACGGCGGGCCTGCGCGTACTGCGCGATGTCGTGCTCGCGCACGTACGCCAGCGGGCGGATCACCACGTGCTGGCCATCGTCGCTGAGCAGCTTCGGTGGCATGGCGGCCAGCTTGGCGTGGTGGAACAGGTTCAGGAAGAACGTGGCCACCACGTCATCGCAATGATGGCCCAGCGCGATCTTGCTGAAGCCGTGCGCCTTGGCATGGTTGTACAGCGCACCACGGCGCAGGCGCGAGCACAGCGAACACTTCGTCCGGCCTTCCGGGATGACCCGGCTGACCACCGAATACGTGTCCTGCTCGATGATCTGGTACGGCACGCCCAGCCCGGCCAGGTACTCCGGCAGGACGTGCTCGGGGAACCCGGGCTGCTTCTGGTCCAGGTTCACCGCTACCAGTTCGAACGGCACCGGCGCCTTTTTCTGCAGCTGCAGCAGCAGGTCCAGCAGGGTGTAGCTGTCCTTGCCGCCGGACAGGCAGACCATGACCTTGTCGCCGGCTTCGATCATGCCGAAGTCGGCGATGGCCTGGCCGACCTGACGGCGCAGGTGCTTGCCCAGCTTGTCCGCCCCGTGCCCGGCCACGCGCGGATCGCGCGAAGCGCGCTGCGGGGGATCGGGCAGGGAGATCACGGCGGACATGCCTCCATTCTACCGGCTTGCGGCAGCCTGGACCCGGGGTCGGGATTCCCCTCTCCCGGCAGTCATCGTCGCTGTGTATGCTCGGAGACCGTGGACACCTACAACCCCGCCGAAATCGTCGAACACCTCGTCGCCCTGCGCGCCGAGCACCGGTCGCTGGATGAACAGATCGCGCGCATGGCCGCCAACGGCGAAGATGAGCTGGAGTTCAAGCGCCTGAAGCGGCGCAAGCTGCAGTTGAAGGACTGCATCACCAAACTGGAAAGCCTGCAGATTCCGGACGAACCGGCATAACCGGGTGGCCCATCCACGCATGGCGTGGATCTACTGCAGGCCCACGCCGCCCCGGAAGCACGATGACACGACCCGGCACCACATGGATCCACGCCATGCCGGAACATCCCGGTAGATCCACGCCATGCGTGGATGGCACGACCCGGCACCATATGGATCCACGCCATGCCGGGATGTCCCAGTAGATCCACGCCATGCGTGGATGGGGCCTGCATCAACGCGGCAGCACCAGCTCCACACTCCAGGCCGCCTCGCCGTCCACGGTCAGGTCGCAGCGGCGCACGTTGCCGGCACCGGTACAGCGCAGCCCCAGCGGATGGCCGTACCAGTCACCGGCAAGACCCTTGCGAGCGGCGGGTTCATCACCGCTGATACGCACCTCGCCGGCCAGCCAAAGACGGTAGTGCGCCGGTTGCCCGGCCTTCGCCTCCAGACACAGGCGCACCGGCGCATCGGCCAGTCGCCCCGGCAGGGTGTCCTCCACACAGGCCTCTGCAGCCTGCACCGACGCAGCCGCAAGGCCTGCGGCCGCGACCATCGCGGCCAGGCCCGACAGGCGCCGCAGGTTCAATCCTGCGGTGCCGGTTCGTCCGGGCGCGCTGCTTCCGGGCTGACCCGTTCGATGGTGTGGCGCAGTTCGCGGCCGAGGATGAATTTGGCATCCTTGGCCCAGGCATCCAGGCGCTCGTCGAACAGCAGCTTGCTGTTCTCGTCCGGCCACACCAGGCGCAGTTCGCGCAGCTTCTGGATGAACCCGCGGAACAGCGACTTGTCGAAGAACTCCGGCGCGGCCGGCGCATAGAGCAGGCTCAGGCGCTGCGCGGCCTGCTGGCACAGGCTTTCCAGTTCGGCCGCGCCGAGCGTACCCGGGCCGTTCTTCACCAGCACCGAAATGGCGATGTAATACCGCTCGAACGCCTGCTGCAGCGAATGGCCAATCGCACGCAGGCGGAACACTTCGTCGGTCTGCCCGGTGTTGCGCGCCAGGATGCCGCCGTCGTCTTCGTTGACGTTCTGCAGCAGGCCCTCACGCACGAACACGTCGATGGTCTGGTCGATGCGCTGGGCGAACTCGTCCTCGGTCCACGGCAGGAACAGTTCGGCCTGCAGGAACGGGTACACCGTGCGGCCCAGCTGCACCAGGCCGGTGCGGCTCATGCGGCGGTTGTTCTGGAAGCAGCAGGCCACCCACGACGACGCGGTGAACAGGTGCACCACGTTGTTGCGGAAATAGCTCAGCAGCACCGCGGTATCGCCGCTGACGCTGAGCACGTCGCCCAGCGGATGCTTGATGCGGGTGAGGACGTTGATCTCTTCGGCGTGGGCGATGATCCGCTCCGGCGAGTGCGGGGTCACCGTCACCCGGCCCGAATACGGCATCTCCACCAGCAGGGTCTTGCACAGCTCGATCTGCGCGATCAGGTCGGCCTCGCCCATCGCATGCTTGGGCGTGGACAGCAGGGCCAGCGCCAGCAGGTTGATCGGATTGACGTCGGCCGCGCCGTTGATGCGCACCTGGATGCGCTCGGCCAGGGTGTCGACGGTGGTCGACAGCCACGAGGGCTTCTCGTCCTCGGACACCGCCTCGCCACCCCACTCCGGAGCCTTCTCGGCCAGCACATCGTTCAGCGCGATGGGCTCGCCGAAGTTCACCACCACCTGGCCGTAGTTCTGCTTGAGCACCTTGGGGATGCCCCACAGCAGCTGCCAGATCGATTCCTTTTCCTTCGGCCGCCCGGACAGTTCATCCAGGTAGCTGCCGCCCTCCATCAGCTTCTCGTAGCCGATGTAGATGGGCTGGAACAGCACGGGCTTGCGCGGCTGGCGCAGGAACGCGCGCAGGGTCATCGAAATCATGCCGCCCTTGGGCTGCAGCAGCCGACCGGTACGCGAGCGCCCACCTTCGACGAAGTATTCGATGGAGTAGCCGCCTGCGACCAGCTGCGCGACGTATTCGCTGAGCACCGCCGAGTACAGCGCGTTGCCGCGGATCGAACGGCGGATGAAGAACGCACCGCCCTTGCGCAGCAGGGTGCCGACCACCGGCAGGTTCAGGTTGATGCCGGCCACGATGTGCGGCGGCACGATGCCACGGTCGTACAGCAGGTAGGACAGCAGCAGGTAGTCCATGTGGCTGCGGTGGCTGGGCACGTAGACCACTTCGTGGCCCGGTGCAGCAGCCTTGAACTTGTCCAGGTGGTGCACCAGCACGCCGGCGTAGATGCGGTTCCACACGTGGCTGAGCATGAAGCTGGCCGAGCGCACCACCGGGCTGGAATAGTCCGCGGCGATTTCCCAGGCGTAGGCGTGTGCCTTCTTCCAGGCATCGCTGGTTTTGCTGTTGTCGCGCTTGGCCTGGGAGGCGATCGCTTCGCGCACCGTCTCGGCGGCCAGCACCTGGTCCACCAGCAGGCGCCGGGTCGACAGGTCAGGACCGATCACCGACTCGCGGATGCGGCGGAAATGGGTACGCAGCACGCGCTGCAGCTTGCGCACCGTACGCTCGGGCTCCAAGCCCTCGTCGATGGTCGAGCGCAGCGAGATCGGCGGTGCGAAGCGGACGATGGTGTTGCGGCCGTTCAGCAGCAGGCCGAGCAGGCGGCGGAAACGGCCGACCAGCGCCCAGTTTTCCGAGAACAGCACGGCGAACCAGCCGCTCTGCTTGTCCGGGGCGCGGCCGACGAAGATCGATACCGGCACCAGGTGCACGTCCAGATCGTCGCGCACGCGATGGGCCTGCAGGACCTTGGCCAGGGAATCGGAATGGGTCTTGGCGCCGCGCTGCTCGGGAATCAGCGAGTTGCTGGAGCTGCGGCGCGACAGGGCCAGGTAGGCGCGCTTGCGGCCAGTGGGGTCACCGGCCAGCGGTACCAGCGGCGACGGCAGGCCAGCTTGGCGGCAGGCCTTGTCCAGGATCAGCGCGTTGGACAGGCCGTAGTCCTCCAGCACGTACATGACCGGGCGGCCATCGTTGTACTGGCCCGGGTCTTCCGGCTCGATCTTCAGCGACAGCCAGGGCTCCACCAGGCGCCCCAGCAAGCGCGCCCACAGTGGGCGGCGGCCAGCAGGACGCGCGTGCACGGGCGTCGCCGCCGGCGGCGTGCCGGCGTCGGTCGAGGGGGACACCGGCGCCGTGTCGGCGGGCGTCGGCTGGGATTCTTCGCCGGGGAACGGCAGCGGGTTCTGTTTCGACATCGACGTCATTATGGCTTAGCCGATGGCGTTGCCGCTTCCCCATCGGTTGCGGGGGCGGGCACAGGCTCCGGCGCGGCGGCGGCGCGGGCGGCATCGGCCTGGTGCAACAGGGCATCGGTATCGGCCAGGGTGCGGGTCAGGTACCAGTGGCCCTCGCGCCGGCTCAGCGGCACCTGCACGGTCATTGCGCGGCCGGCAAGCTCGTACTGCAGACGCACCAGGGCGTTGTCCCCTTCCACCGACAACAGCTCGCCGCGCACGCTGCGCAGCGCCTCGTCAACGCCCAGCCCGTAGCTGGCCAGCACAGCCTTGACCGTGTGGATGAACGGCGCCAGCTGCTCCAGGCTGCCTTCCATGCCCGCAGCCTGCAGGCCGGCGTCGTCCTGGAAACCGACCTTGGCGGCGGCACCGACGAGGGCGGCGATGCTGCTGCGGGCCCTGGCGCGGTCGCTGATGGGTGCGTCCTGGGCCCAGGACGCCAGGGTCTGCACCAGCTGGATGTAGTGCGCCTGCTGGCCAGGCGTGTAGCCCTTCTGGTGCCGCAGGTACTGCACGCCGAAGTTGCCCATCGACTGCGCGGCCTGGCGTACGGCGCGGGCCTGTCCGGCCAGCTGGCGGTCGAAACTGCGCTGCAGCTGCACGCTGGCGCCGGGCTCACGCAGTGCCGCCAGCATCGGCAGCAACTGGTCGCCGAGCGGCAGCCCCGTCAACGGCCACTGGCTGTGGCCGTCGGCCCAGGCCTGCTGCAGGCGCTGATACTGGCTGGGCGGCACCGACAGCTTTGCGTAGCCGACCAGATCGTCCTCGGCCAGCCGTTGCGCCATCGCCTGTACGGCGGCGACAGGCTCGGCCGGCGCGGCAGCCGGATCGCTGCCGGATTCACGGCACGCGGCGATGGCCAGCAGCAGCATGGCCGCCAGCCCCCATCCCCGCGCAGACCTTCCTCGCACTACAACGCTCATGCAATCGGACTCCCCGGACCGGTCCGCATCTTGCGGCCTGCGACGTGACAGCGGCAAGCCGGGGCGTCACGGTTTCCGCCATGGCCCGTACTGCATGGTGGCTCCATGCCGCGCGCCGACGAGCCTCCCCGCACCGGGCAGGCAAAAAAAAGAGCCCGGATCACAGGGATCGCAGACTCTTCAAACCGGCGCAAGGCCGGTGGACAGTGTTGTGGCGCATGTCCGGCCCGAAGACCGGATGGCGGCGATCCTACGCTGCCCGCAAAGTTAATGCAACACATGACAAAACATAATTCAACTTATTGATTTTATTGAATCAATCGCGTTGCCAGACCGCTTCTATGAAATCTACGGCATGTTTTTCGGCGATTCGGGCATAAACGCCGGGGTAGCCGGCCAGCGCGCAGCCTTCGCCCCAGCTGACGACACCGAACTGGGTCCAGCCCTCGCGCAGGCGCAGCAGCAGCGGACCACCGGAATCGCCCTGGCAGCTGTCGATCCCCTCGCGTCCGGCGCAGATGACCTTGCCGCGTGCCAGCTCACCCGCGTACGCCTGCTGGCACTCGGCGAAGGGCACGAACGGGGTCTGCACCGTCTGCAGCTGGGTGGGATAGAGGCGCCCGGCACCGATATCGGTGTCGCCCCAGCCGATCACCGTGAACTGCCTGCCGGGCTTCAGATAGCTGGCATCGGGCCGCAACCGCAGCGCCACCGGCTGCGCATCGGCCAACGGCGTATCCAGGTGGATCAGGGCGACGTCATGCTCCAGCGAATTGCCGCTGTTGAACGCCGGATGCATGTGGATGGCCGTGACGTTGGATGCGCGTGCCGACGGTTCAGTGGACAGCGCAGTAACGCCCCCCAGCACGGCCAGATCACCGGGGCGATCGCCGTCCACGCAGTGCGAGGCCGTCAGCACCCATGAGGGGGAAATCAGCGTGCCGCCACACCAGTGGCGACCGTGGTCACTGTCACCGAACGCCAGGCGCTGGATGCTGACCATGAACGGGTAGTCACCGGGCCTGGCGGCCTCGCCGCCGATGATGCGCGGCGCTTCGCGGGGCTGGGGTGCCGCCGCAGCGGGAAAGACGATGGCGGCGGCCAACAGGCTGCCGAACAGCAAAGAGGTGCTGCGATACATATCCGTGTATTCCTCTGTCGATGGTTGGAACCGGCACGGCCGCGGTCCGTGCTGGTGCATCGATTGATAGAGGTCGCTCCACCCGCGCAGCGCGATGTGGTGCACAGTTTCCCGGGCTGGGGTCGGGTGCGTCAGGGCAAAGGGCACAAATGCGAACGCCACCCCGCATTCGGTGGGATGGCGTTCGTGGTGCCGGCGTGACCGCCGTCGGAGCGGGGCTCAGCGCGCGGCCAGAGCCGTCGCGATTTCCTGCTGGATCGCCCGTGCTGCGGCCTGCGGATCGGACGCCAGGCGGATCGGACGACCGACCACGATGGCATCGGCGCCATCGGCGAAGGCCTGCGCCACGCCCACGGTGCGCTTCTGGTCATCGCCGACCGGGCCACCGGGGCGGATGCCCGGGCAGATGATCGAGAAACCGGTGCCGGTCGCGGCACGGATCGGACCCGCTTCCTGGCCGGAGGCGATCACGCCGTCGATGCCAGCAGCCTGTGCAGCCAGCGCGCGTTCGACCACAACCTCCACCGGCTCGCGGTCGATGCCCATCTGCGCCAGGTCCGGGCGGCCCATCGAGGTCAGCACGGTCACCGCCAGCAGGCGCATGTCGCCGCTGTTGGCGGCCGCGCAGGCCTCCATCATCGCCGGGTGCCAGCCGTGGATGGTGGCGTAGCTGACCGGCCACTGCGACAGGCGCTTGATCACCGCCGCGGCGGTGGCGGGGATATCGAAGAACTTCAGGTCGACGAACACCCGCTTGTCGCGGCGTGCCAGTTCGTCCAGTACCTGGAAGTACTCACCGGAGGCGAGCAGTTCCATGCCGATCTTGTAGAACGCCACGCTGTCGCCAAGGCGGTCGACCCACTCCAGCGCCTGCACGCGGTCAGGCACGTCCAGCGCAAAGATCAGACGCTCGTCGTCGCGCAGCGGCAGCGGGGCGCGGCTCATGGCGCGTAGTCCAGGGCGGCACGCTTGGCGTCATGGCGGGCCTGGCGCGACTGCGCGTAATCGTTGTTGAACTGCGCCGGCTCGAAGCCGCCGTAGGTCGGGTTCGGCAGCATCCACCAGCGCTCGCCGAACCAGTCGTGGTACTGCTGCAGCAGCGCGTCGCGGCCATCATTGGTGTTGGCGGTCACTTCCACGAAGTCACCCAGCTGGTCGCCGAACTGCATCAGCACGCGGTACTTCTGGCCAGCCAGGCGGCGGCGGCAGTTCTTCTCGCTGCCGGCCTGCTCGCAGCCTTCAACCACGGTGCCCAGACCGAGGAACACGCTGTCATCGGCCACCGGCAGGCCCTGCTCGCGCAGGTTGGCCAGGGTCGCGTCCTTCAGGTGTACGGCGCGGTTGGAGATGTACAGCAGGGTCACGCCCTTGGCGTTGGCGGCCTTGGCGAAGTCGACCACGCCGGGAATGGCCTTGGCCTTCTTTTCAGCGACCCACTGGTCCCAGCTGAGTTCGTCGTATTCCTTGCCATCACGCACCAGGCGCGCCTGGTAGGGCGAGTTGTCCAGCACGGTCTCATCCACGTCCAGCACCACGGCCGGCTTCAGGCCCTTGGCGTCGTTGCCGCGCTCTTCCGGCACCAGCGCATCCCAGTGGGCTTCCTTCAGCGCGACGTCCAGGTGGTCGGCGGCGGCGCGGTAGGTCTGCTCGGTGATCGCCTTGTATTCCTGCGCGCGCTGCATCCACAGCACGGCGTTGAGGTTGTCGTTGGCAGTCGCGTCAAGGGCGCCGTCGGCCTTGGCGGCCGCGGCCGGCGCTTGCGGGGTGGCGGCTTCGGCAGGCGCTTCCACGCGCTTGCAGGCGGACAGGCCCAGCACCGCAGTGGCGAGCAGGGTCAGGGACAAGGAAACGGGACGACGCATGGATTCACCGGCAATCAGATATACCGGCCCATTTTACCGGCAAAGGCGCCTCCGGGACGGCTATGCTTGGTGGTTGACCTGTTGTCTTCCGGAAGCCGCCATGACCGACCCTGCCCAGACCCCCGACGTTCCGCTGCTGGATGCCGTACAGGCGCGCCTGCTGGGCTGCCTGGTGGAGAAGGAAGCCACCACCCCGGACACCTACCCGCTGACGGTCAACGCCGCGCAATCGGCCGCCAACCAGAAGACCGCCCGCGAGCCGGTGATGAACGTGAGCGCCGGCAGCGTGGAGCATGCGCTGCGTCAGCTGGAGACGCTGGGCCTGGCCCGCCAGCACTTCTCCTCGCGCGCCGACCGCTACGAGCACCGCCTGCAGAGCGCGCTGGACCTGACCCGGCAGCAGACCGTGCTGCTGGCCCTGCTGCTGCTGCGCGGGCCGCAGACCCTGGGCGAACTGGTCACCCGTGCCGAGCGCCTGCACCGCTTCGCCGATGCCGACGAAGCCCGCCACGCCATCGAGCGCCTGCAGCAGCGTGCCCTGCTGGTGGTGCTGCCGCGCGCCAGCGGCCAGCGCGAAGACCGCTACATGCACCTGCTGTGCGGTGAGGTGGACGGCGCGGCGTTGGCAGCGAAGTACGCCAGCAGTGGCGGCGGTGCCGAGTCGGCCGACCCCGGCCTGGCTGAGCGCGTGGCCCAGCTGGAAGCGGCCGTGGCCGAGCTGCAGGCCCAGCTGGCCGAGCTGCGCGGCGGCTGAGGCGGTGGGTGCCGACCGTTGGTCGGCACGGTGGCACTCTGTGGTGCCGACCAACGGTCGGCACCCACCACGATCAAACCTCGGCCGCGCCGAGCGTGGCGTATAGGCGGCTGGGGCTGTCGATGCCCGGCAGCTGGATGACCCCGCGCTCGTGCATGCCCAGGCCCAGCAGCACCTTCGCCGAGGCGACGTTGTCCAGATCGGTGATGCCGTAGAGATCCTGCAGGCCCAGCGCCGTGCGTGCGTGATTGAACACCGCCCGCGCCGCCTCGCTGGCATAGCCCTGCCCCGCGAATTCCGACAGCACCGCGTAGCCGATATCCGGCGCTGGCAATCCCTCACGCCGCACCAGCCCGGCATTACCCAGCCACGCGCCATCGGACAGCCGCTCGATCGCATACATGCCGAAGCCATTCAACGCATAGCTGTGCAGCACCCGCAGGGCGATGTACTCGCGCGCCTGCTCTTCGTCGCGCACGTTGCGGTCACCGATGAAACGCACGAAACCCGGATCGTTGAGCAGCGCCAGCATCGGAGCCGCATCCCGGTCCGGTTCAATGGCCCGCAGCCGCAGGCGTTCGCTTTCAATCGGGTGCACGGACAAACCTCCAGCCAGAAGCCCCGATTGTGCCTCAGCCCCCGGCTGTTGCTTTTGATTTTCTTTTTATTTTCCGTGGCTGGCGCGCACGGAACCTGTCCAAGGCCGGGTAGATGGGTTGCGCAGGGGCGTGAGCCGCATGGATGCGGCGACCGAGCTTACAGGGACGTACTTGCAGCGTCCCCTGCGCAGCCCATCTACCCGGCCAAGCACACATGCACTGCGAACGGCGCCAGCCACGAGGGGCGGCGCCGTTGGAGCGCCTTAGTCGAACAATGCCTCGATCGCCGCCAACCCCGCCGTCGCCCGCTCCTTCTTCCGCGCCGCATCCGCCACCGGATCCGCGCCATCGCGCTGGATCTCCTCGGCCGGGATTTCCTCGAAGAAGCGGCTCGGCTTCAACCGCACATGCTCACCGAACTTGCGGGTCAGCTTGCTGTAGCTCATCCACAGCTGGATCTTCGCGCGAGTGATGCCCACGTACAGCAGGCGCCGCTCTTCCTGCAGGTTGCCCTCGTCCAGGCTGACCTGGTGCGGCAGCACGCCATCCTCGCAGCCGACGATGAACACGTACGGGAATTCCAGGCCCTTGGAGGCGTGCATGGTCATCATCCGCACCTGGTTGCCACCCTCGTCCTTGTCGCTGCGCGACAACAGCGCCAGCTGGCCGGCCAGATCGGCAGCGGTGGCGCCACGCGGGCCGCCCTCGAACCACTGCGCCAGTTCTTCGATGTTGTTGGCACGACGCTGGTAGCTGGCTTCTTCCTTGGCCTGCTGGCGCAGCTCGCTGAGCAGGCCCGATTCCTTGGCCACCTTGCGGATCATGTCGCCGGAGCTGATCTGCCGCGTCTGCGCGCGCAGGTCGCGCAGGATGTCGGTGAAGCGCGCCAGGCTGTTGGCCGCGCGCGGTGGCAGCTGCTGCAGCGCGCCGATCGCTTCGGCGGCCTGCGCCATCGGCATGTCCTTTTCCGAGGCCAGTTCGGCCAGCTTGGCCAGGGTGCCGGCGCCGACCTCGCGCTTGGGTGACTGCACCGCACGCAGGAACGCGGTGTCATCGTCCGGATTCACCAGCAGCCGTAGCCACGCCAGCGTGTCCTTCACTTCCTGGCGCTCCAGGAACATGGTGCCACCGGTCAGGTGATAGGGGATACGCAGCAGCTGCATCGCCTTTTCCAGCGGACGCGACTGGAAGTTGCCGCGGAACAGGATGCAGAAATCGCTCCACGGCACGTTGCGCGTCTGCGCCACGAACGCGATCTCGGCGGCGACTTTCTCGGCCTCGTGTTCGCTGTTGCGGCACTCCCACACACGGATGCGCTCGCCATCGGCCTGGTCGCTCCACAGCTTCTTCAGGTGTTCGTGCGGATTGTTGGCGATCAGCGCATTGGCCGCGCGCAGCACGCGGTTGGAACACCGGTAGTTCTGCTCCAGCTTGATGATTTCCAGCGCCGGGTAATCGCGCCCCATCTGCTGCAGGTTTTCCGGGTTGGCGCCACGCCAGGCGTAGATCGACTGGTCGTCATCGCCCACGCAGGTGAAGTTGCCCTTGTCACCGGCCAGCTGCTTGAGCAGGCGGTACTGGGCATCGTTGGTGTCCTGGCATTCGTCGACCAGCAGATAGCCGATGCGTTCGCGCCAGGCCAGCGCGATGTCCGGGTTCTCTTCCAGGATCTGCACCGGCAGCCGGATCAGGTCATCGAAATCGACGGCGTTGAACGCGCTCAGGCGCAACTGGTAGCGCTCGTAGATGCCGGCCGCTTCCTTTTCACGGTTGCTGCGCGCAGCGGCCATCGCCTGCTCCGGCGACAGTCCGGCGTTCTTGGCGCGCGACACCAGGTTCTTCATGTCCTCGATGTCGTCGGGCTTGGCGCCGTGCATCAGGTCCTTGATCTGCGCGGCCGCGTCATCGGCATCGAAGATCGAGAAGCCGCGCTTGAGCCCGACCGCGGCATGCTCGATCTGCAGGAACTTCAGGCCCAGCGCATGGAAGGTGCAGATGGTCACTTCATCGGCATCCTGCTCGCGCAGGCGCTTGGCCACGCGCTCGCGCATTTCCTTGGCCGACTTGTTGGTGAAGGTGATCGCGGCGATGCGCTTGGCCGGGTAGCGGCCACAGCCGATCAGATGGGCGATCTTTTCCACGATCACGCGCGTCTTGCCGCTGCCGGCGCCGGCGAGCACCAGCAGCGGTCCTTCGATGTGGAGGACGGCGGCAGCTTGGGGGGGATTGAGACCGTGCATTGGGGTGGGATTGTAGCGGGCGTTGATGGCGGCCACAGCCGCCGGCCGGTGGGCTTGCTGAACGGCTTCGGCCGGTGCCGGGTGGCGTCGTACAATCGGCCGATGGCCAAGCTCTATTTCTACTATTCGGCGATGAACGCCGGCAAGACCACCACCCTGCTGCAGAGCGCGCACAACTACCGCGAGCGCGGCATGCGCGTGGCGATCCTGACCCCGCGCCTGGACGACCGTGCCGGTGCTGGCGTGGTCGCCTCGCGGATCGGCCTGCGCGCCGACGGCATGGCCTTCGAACGCGACACCGACCTGCAGCAGTGGGTCACGCAGGATCTGCAGGCCAACGGGCCGCTGGGCTGCGTGCTGGTGGACGAGGCGCAGTTCCTCAGCCGCAGCCAGGTCTGGCAGCTCAGCGAAGTGGTCGACCAGCTGCGCATCCCGGTGCTGTGCTATGGCCTGCGCACCGATTTCCGCGGCGAGTTGTTCGAGGGCAGTCAATACCTGCTGGCCTGGGCCGACGAGATGCAGGAGATCAAGACGATCTGCCACAGCGGCAAGAAGGCGACCATGACCGTGCGCGTGGACGAACACGGCCATGCCGTGCAGGACGGCCCGCAGGTGGAGATCGGCGGCAACGAGCGCTACGTGTCGGTAAGCCGCGCCGAGTTCAAGAAGATCACCCGTGGCGAGGGCCGGATCGATCCGGCGCAGGCGCCGCTGCCGTTGTAGTGCATGGCCCTTCACCGGCCATGACGTCCTGCGGTTTACAAGACCGCGTGGTCGGACCTAGGCTGCGGCACTACCTGCTGCCGAACTGGATGTCCGTCATGCGCCCCGCCCTGCTGTTGCTTCCCGTATTGTTCCTGCCCCTGTTCGCCACTGCGGCCGAGCGTCCGTCCGGCGAAGAGGACGCGGCCGTGATCGGTGCTGGTTTCATGGACAGCCATCCGGACATGATGTATCGGCAGTGGGGCGTCAACGCCCTGCGCCGCAACGACGTCAACGGCGCGATGGACAACTTCCGGCTGGCCGCACGCTATGCCGACAAGCCCGCGCAGGGCTACCTGGGGGAGATGTACTGGTATGGCGTCGAACAGCCACGCGATCCGGTCATGGCCTATGCGTGGATGGACGTCGCCGCCGAACGTGGCTACCCGCTGTTCGTGGACCTGCGCAACGAGTACTGGGCGACCCTGCCGCTGGAACAGCACGATGCCGCACGGGCGCAGGCGAGCGCGCTGCGCGCCGAATATGGCGACGAGGTCGCGCGCCCGCGCATGGCCGAAGTACTGAGGAAGGGACGACGCGAGATGACCGGCAGCCGCGTAGGCTCGATGTCCAACAATGTGGACATCGTGTACATGGACGGCGGCATAGCCCGCACGATCAAGGCCGACCGCCTGTATGACCCCAAGTACTGGGATCCGAAGCAGTACGAGCGCTGGCAGGACGAAACCTGGATGAAGATCCGCCGTGGCACGGTGGAAGTGGGTGTGCCTACGCAATCGCACGCCACCGACGCCAAGCCATGAATCGAGGGTGCCGGCGCTTGGCCGGCACCGCTCTACTTCAGTACAGCGTGCGCTCCGGCGCACCGGCCGGTGGCGGGGTGTACTGGTACAGCCAGGTTTCGGTCAGGGTCTTGCCGCCGCTGCGCAGGTACAGACGGATGTCGATCTGCTCGGTGCTGCCCTCCGGCGGCACCAGGTCGAACATCGCGCGGTAGCCCTTGATCTCGCGCAACGGCCGCGCCGAGACGATCTCCACCCGGCCACGGCTGGTTTCGACAACCGCTTCGACGTCAGCCTTGTCGATCAGGCTGGCCAGTTCGCCGCCGTCGAAGTCCACCGCGAAACGCCACGAGAAGTACTCCCGCTTCTTGCCGATCACCCCGCCCAGGCCGGTACGGCTGGCCACGCAGTGGGCCAGCGGCGTATGCGCCGGCGGCTGTGCGCCCCAGTACAGCCGGTAGCCAACCAGCAGTTCCTGGCCTGGCTGCGGCTTTTCCTTCGGGTTCCAGAAGGCCACGATGTTGTCGAAGGTTTCATCGACGGTGGGAATCTCCACCAGCTGCACCGAGCCCTCGCCCCATTCGCCCTTCGGCTCCACCCACAGGCACGGACGCTTCTCGTAGAACACGCCGTCGTCCTGGTAGTGATCGAAGTTGCGGTCACGCTGCAGCAGGCCGAAGCCACGCGGATTGCGGTCGACGAACATGTTGAAGCGCAGGTTGCGCGGGTTCAGCAGCGGCCGCCAGATCCATTCGCCAGCGCCGGTCCACAGCGACAGGCCATCGGTATCGTGAATCTCCGGGCGCCAGTCCCAGCCCATGCGGCGGTCGTTCTCGCCCACCTGGTACATGCTGGTGCAGGGGGCGATGCCCAGCCGCTCGATGGTCTTGCGCGGATATAACGCGCTGTCGATGTCCATCAGCAGCACATCGCCGTTGGTGACGGCGAAACGGTAGGCACCGGCCACGCTGGGCGAATCCAGCAACGCGTAGACGATGATGGTGTCCGAGTCGGCCGCAGGCTGTTCCAGATAATAGGCGATGAAGTCCGGGAATTCCTCGGGCTTGCCCATGCCGGTGTCGATGGCCAGGCCGCGCGCGGACTGGCCGTACTGGCCTTCCTTGCCCACTGCGCGGAAATAGCTCGCACCGAGGAACGCAGCGAAATCGCGGTCGGTATCCTTGCGCGTGTTCAGTCGGAACCCGGCAAAGCCGAGGTCGGCCGGCAGCTCACCATTCTTCAACCCGCTCTTGCCGTAGTTGAACGCGGCGCCGTCATAGGCCAGTTCCTGCGCCTTGCCGTCGACCACGTCGTACATGCGCACAGGCGAATGGAAGTACAGGCCCAGGTGGAAGAACTTGGCCTGGAATTTTCCCGGCTGGTCGGCCCACAGGGCATGGTCCTGGCGGTAGCCGATCGACTGGTACTGATCCCAGTCCAGCGCTTCCAGCTTGCCTGGCAGCACCCGCTTGTGGCTCTTGTACGGCGCCTGCGCCAGCGCGCGCGCCTGGCCCTTCAGGGTGGCGAAATCGAACGGCTGCGGCTGGCCAAGCCGGCGCAGCCCAAGCTGGCCACTCTTGCTGGCCGCACAGGCCGGCAGTGACGGCAGGCCGAAGGCGGCCAAGGCCAGGGAGGCATTGCGGATGAAGTCGCGTCGTTGCATGCAGGCGCGGGAGCAAAGGGAAGGTCGGCCATCATAGGCAGACAAACGTTAACGGGCAGCGGTGGACTCGATACCCTGTTCAGCCTGCGCCAATGCCGCCAGGCGGGCATCGAGCTCGTGCAGGGCCGGCGCCTGTGGCCCACGCTGGGCCAGCAGCAGCTGTCGTGCCTCGGCCAGCACGCTGCGGGCCTGTGCGGTCTGGCCGGCCTCCTGCAGGGCCTGCCCCTGCGCCAGCAGTGCCTGCGGCAGCAAGGCGACGTGGTCAGGCTGGCGCCAGATCGCCACTGCACGGGCGTAGTGCGCCGCCGCTGCCGAGGGGTCGTCGCTGGCGCTGGCCCATTTCCCCAAGGCGAATTCGCCGTAGCCGATCTCACGATGATCCGGGCCCAGGGCGCCGAGCAGCTGTGCCTGCACCTGCCGCAGTTCCTGGCCGGCCAGCGCGTGCTGGCCACGCTGCAGGGCCAGCAGCGCGCGTGCGCGGCGTACCACCAGCGCCTCCGGGTGGCGCGGGCCCCATGCATCCTGTGCTGCCTGCCAGGCCAGCTCCAGCTCGGCCGCTGCCGCCTTGGTGTCGCCCTGGCGGGCCAGCACATCGCCCAGTTGCCGGTGCAGGCTGATCACCTGCGGGCTGCTGGCGTCGGCGCGTTGGCCGAGCAGGGCCAGCGCCTGCCGGTACCCGGCCAGCGCGGCCGGCAGGCGCCCAGCGGTGGCGTCAAGCGCGGCCAGGTCGGCCAGTGATTCCGCACGCCCGAAGCGCTCGACCATCCCTTGGTGGCGCAGCGCCAGCGCCTGCTGGAACGAACGTCGCGCCGCATCGGCGTCACCCAGCTGGGCCTGGCACCGCCCCAGCTGGCTGTGGAATTCGGCCACGGCCGCCGGCAAGGCCGCCGCCTGGCTGGCCGCCAGCGGTTGCAGCGGCTGCAGGTGCGCCAGGCACTCGCGCCCGCGGCCGAGCATGCGCAGTGCGCGCCCCCGCTGGGTAACCGCCTCGATCTGCAGCGCTGGCGGTACCTCGCCCACCGCCTGCAGCAGCCGGCGCTGCTGGTCCAGGGTCTGCAGCGCCAGCTGGTAGTCGCCCAGGCCGATGCGCAGGCGGCCGATCACCCCTTGCAGCTCAGCCAGCGCCAGCGGCTGGTCAGCCAGTTCGGCTTCGCCCCGTTGCTGGCCGGTGGCCAGCAGCTGCGGCACGTCGAAATGACCGTGACGCTGGCTGGCCGCCTTGTCGAACAGGCCGACGGTGAAATCCTGCATGGCCTGCGCACGGGCCATTTCCTCGCGCGTCTGGCGCAACTGCCACAGGGCGAAGGACGTGGTCCCCAGCAGGGCGAGCGCGGCCAGCCCGGTCAGCGCCACGCCCCAGCGATGGCGGCCCACGTACTTGCGCACCCGGTAGCCCACCCCCGGCGGTCGCGCCTGGATCGGCTGTCCCTGCAGGTAACGGCGCAGGTCACCGGCCAGCGCCTCGGCCGAGCTGTAGCGCTGCTGCGGGTCTTTCTGCAGAGCCTTTTCCAGCAGCACGTCCAGATCGCCACGCAGTCGCCTGGCCTGCCGCAGCAGTGCCCGTCTCGGTGCTCCCGGCTCTGCAGCCCGCCGTTGCAGCAGCGCCGAGGCACGCGGTGCCTGCACATCCAGGATCGAGCGCTCCCATTCCGCATCGCTATGCCGGCGCAGGCGATAGGGCTTGTGCCCGGTGACCACCTCGAACAGCACCACGCCCAACGAATAGACATCGGTCAGGGTCGTCACCACCTCGCCACGCACCTGCTCCGGCGCGGCGTAGTGCAGGGTGAAAGCCCGGACCTCGGTAGCCGGATGGCCCGCGTTCGGGTCGTCGTGGTCGAGCAGCTTGGCGATGCCGAAGTCGAGCAGTTTCACCGTGCCATCGGCGCGCACCAGGATGTTGGAGGGCTTGAGGTCGCGGTGCACCACCAGGTTGGCATGCGCATGGCTGACCACCGCGCAGACCTGCAGCATCAGCTGCAGCCGTGTTTCCAGCGGCGGTTGCAGACGCCGGCAGTAGTCGCTGATCGGCTCGCCTTCCACGTAGTCCAGCGCGAGGTACGGCTGCCCGTGCTGGTCCACCCCGGCGTCCAGCAGTTGTGCCAGGTGCGGGTGCTGCAGGCGGGCCAGGATCTGCCGCTCGCGGCCGAAGCGCTGGCGCAGGCCCGGGTCGGCCACGCCACTGCGCAGCAGCTTCAGCGCAACCTGGCGCTGATACAGGCCATCGCAGCGCTCGGCCAGCCAGACCTCGCCCATGCCACCTTCGCCGAGCGGGTGCAGCAACCTATAGGGACCGACCTCGCTCCCAGCGCGGCCCGGCGGTGTGGCGGTCCACAGCGGCTGGGCCATGAACTCGTGGCTGTCGGCCTCCTGCTGCAGCAGGTGTTCCAACTCGCGTGCCAGCGCGGGATCCTGCGCGCTCAAGCGCTGCAGGCGCAGCTGGCGGGCGGCAGGTGCCAGCTCCAGCAGCTGGTCCAGCCAGGACGACAATTGCTGCCAGCGGGCGGTATCCATGATGTGGGTGGCGGCGACTCAGTCGCTGCGCATCGCGGCCAGCAGGAACAGCCGTGCTTTCTGCCAGTCACGGCGGATGCTGCGTTCCGAGCGCTGGCTAAGCTCGGCGATCTCCAGCTCCGACAGCCCGGCGAAATAGCGCAGTTCCACCACCTTGGCCAGGTGCGCATCGACGGCCTGCAGGCGTTCCAACGCCACGTCCAGGGCCAGCAGATCCTCGTCCAGGCGAATGCCGCTGCTGCTGTTCTCGGGAATCTCGGCTACCCGCTTGAGGTCGCCACCGCGCTTGCGCGCCAAGCGGTTGCGCGCGTAATCGACGACCACGCTGCGCATCGACGATGCGGCGTAGGCGAAGAAGTGCGAACGGTCCTCGAAGCGCGCCGCACCGCGGCTGCCCAACAGCTTCAGGTAGGACTCGTGGACCAGCGACGTCGCATCCAGGGTGCGCCCCTGCTGCCCGGCCAACTGCCGCCGGGCCATGCTGTGCAGCTCCTGGTACAGGGTGGTCAGCACGCGGTCGAGCGCGGCACGGTCGCCGCCGCGCGCAGCATCCAGCCACACAGTGATGTCCGGGCCTTCGTCCATCGCCAACGCTCCCCCGCAGCGGATGTCGGCTGGACTATAGCGCTGTGCGTGTGCAGCGCATGAAGACGTTCAGCGCTGGCAGCGGCTGCACCACACGCTTGCGCGCTGGCCGATCATGGCGTGCTTGAGCAGGCGGCCGCAGCCGGGGCACGGCAGGCCATCGCGGCCATAGACAAGCAGCTCCTGCTCGAAGTAACCCGGCGCGCCGTCGGGGCTGATGAAATCGCGCAGGGTGGTGCCGCCACGGGTGATGGCGTAGTCCAGCGTTTCCTTCACTGCCGTGGCCAGCCGCCGGTAGCGCTCGCGGGTGACCTTGCCGGCCTCGCGCAGCGGGCTGATGCCCGCCTTGTACAGGCTCTCGGCAGCGTAGATGTTGCCCACGCCGACCACCACTGCCTGGTCCATCAGGAAGGTCTTCACCGGCGCGCTGCGGCCGCGGCTGCGGGCAAACAGGTAGTCGCCGTCGAAGGTGTCGTCCAGCGGCTCCGGGCCCAGCCCCTGCAGCAGCGGATGGATTTCGCCGGCCGGCTGCCAGAGCAGGCTGCCGAAGCGGCGCGGGTCGTTGAAGCGCAGCAGGCGTCCGTTGTCCAGACTGATGTCCACATGGTCATGTGCCCGCAACGGGGTGTCGCCGGGCAGCACGCGCAGGCTACCGGACATGCCCAGGTGCAGCACGGCGCTGCCGATGGCGGTATCCAGCAGCAGGTACTTGGCACGGCGGCGCACGTCTTCGATGCGCTGGCCGGGCAGCAGCTCGGCCACTTCCGGCGGGATCGGCCAGCGCAGATCGGCACGGCGCAGGATCACCCCGTGCACGCGGCGGCCCTGCAGGTGCGGCGCCAGGCCGCGGCGGGTGGTTTCTACTTCGGGCAGTTCGGGCATGGGACGATTCTATGCCCGCTCAGCGTGGTGGTGCAGCCAGTTCGCGCGCATCCAGGAACCCATCGCCGTTGGCGTCCTGCTTGTGGAAGCGCTGCACGATCGTCTGCCGCTGCTGTTCGCGGCTGATGGCCCTGCCCTTGCCGCCGGGCAGCTCATCGGCGCTCAGCACGCCATCGCCGTTGCGATCCATGCGATCGAAGGCGTACAGCATCCACTGCAGGTACTCGGCTTCACTGACCTTGCCATCGCCGTCGCTGTCCATGCGCTGCAGGTAGCTGGCGGTGTCGCTGACCTGGGCCTGCACGGCAGGCGCCCACACTGCGACCAGCAACAACACCGTCAGCGCAGCCTTCATCCGCCCACCAGGGTGTAACCCTTCAGTCGCGCGGCATAGGCCTGCAGCGCGGCAATGCCGCTTTCCTCGGCCTCGCGGCACCAGGCCTGCAATTGGCGCAGACGCTCGGCGGCATCGTGGCCACGCGCTTCCAGCAGCGTTGCCAGGCGCGCGCGATATTCCACCAGGGTACGGATACGCGGGCGCTGGGCGACCCATTCGCTGAGCTGCGCGCGGCTGTCCGGCTGCAACCAGCGGCCGTCGTTGACCAGGCCACGGCGCAGCCTGCGCGGCAGCAACCGGCGCAGCTTGGCACCGGCGTGTCGTGCTTCCTCGCGCAATGCCGGCATGAACACATTGCGCTGGTAGTCGGTCATCGCCTGGAAGCGATGCGACAACAGGGCTTTCAGGGTGTCAGCGTCGGGAACGGCGATGTTCGGGCGCACGTCCATGGCCGGCGCCACCCGCAATACCTTGGCCAGGCGCAGGGCCTGCAGCAGGCGGATCGCGCTCCAGCCGATGTCGAACTCCCAGCGTCGCATCGCAAAGCGCGCCGAGCTGGGGAACGCATGGTGGTTGTTGTGCAGTTCCTCGCCGCCAATCCAGAACGCCCATGGGGTGAGGTTGGTGGAGGTGTCGGCCGACTCGTAGTTGCGGTAGCCCCACCAGTGGCCCAGGCCATTGACCACGCCGGCGGCCCAGAACGGAATCCACGCCATCTGGATCGCCCACAGGGCGATGCCCGGCAGGCCGAACAGCACCGTGTTGATCGCAAACAGCAGCACCGGGCCGAACGTGGCATACGGGGTATACAGGCGACGCTCGATGGCGTCGTCCGGCGTGCCGCGACCATATTGTTCGATGTCCTCGCGCATGCCGCGTGCTTCGCGGTAGAGCTCCACGCCGCGCCAGAACACCTGGCCGATGCCACGGGTGACCGGGCTGTGCGGGTCGTCCTCGGTTTCCACCTTGGCGTGGTGCTTGCGATGGATCGCCACCCACTCCTTGGTGATCATCGAGGTGGTCAGCCAGGTCCAGAAGCGGAAGAAATGCGCGACCACCGGATGGAAGTCCACGCCCCGGTGCGCCTGGCTGCGATGCAGGTAGAGGGTGACCGAGAAGATCGTGAGCTGGGTGAAGACCAGCAGCACCAGGGCCAGCTGCCACCAACCCAGGCCCAGCACGCCACCGGTCAGCAGGGACATCAGGGCATCAGGCATGGCGGCTCTCCGGAGCGACACAGGTATGGAAGACATCATGGGCGCTTGCGTTGCAAACTGCACCCTGCACCGCTGGATTGGCAGCGCCATTCCGTGGCTTCGTTCACAGTTGGGGACCCGTGTTGTCGAGCCTTGATCCGCGCATCCGCGCCGTAGACCCTGCCCCATCCGCCGGGGACCTGCCGCCCTTGATCGAACTGGACCGCGCCAGCGTGATGCGCGGCCAGGTGAAGGTCCTGCACGGGCTGAGCCTGCGCATCGCGCAGGGCCAGCACACCGCCCTGCTCGGCCCCAATGGCTGTGGCAAGTCCACCTTCATCAAGCTGATCACCCGCGAGCTGTATCCGCTGGCGCAGGCCGACGGCACGGTGGCGGTGAAGGTGCTGGGGCAGAACCGCTGGCAGGTCGACCGGCTGCGTTCGCAGCTGGGCATCGTCACCGGCGACCTCAGCAGCAACCTGGCCGACATGCCGGGGCTGACGGTGGAGCAGGCGGTACTGTCGGGGTTCTTCGCCAGCTACATGGTGCCGGCCTTCCGCGAGGTCACTGCCGACATGCGCGTGCGGGTGGGCGAGACCCTGGCGATGACCGGTGCGTCGGGCCTGCGTGAGCGTGCCTACGCCGAACTGTCGGCCGGCGAGACCCGCCGCGTGCTGATCGCCCGTGCGCTGGTCAACCGGCCGCAGGCGCTGCTGCTGGATGAACCCTCCACCGGGCTGGACCTGGTGGCCCGCCAGCAGTTGATCGCCACCATGCGCGTGCTGGCCCAGCAGGGCATCACCCTGGTGCTGGTCACCCATCACATCGAGGAAGTGATTCCCGAGATCGAGCGGGTGGTGCTGCTGCGCGACGGCCGCGTGGTGGCCGATGGCGCGCGCGCCGAACTGTTGCGCGACGAGCCGCTGTCGGCCGTATTCGGCGGCGCGATCACGGTGGTGGAACAGGAGGGACGGCTGACCGCCTACGCGGGGTGACAGCGCCTCCGTGGCGGGCCGGACATCCGGCCCGCCACGCCCTGCTTCAGAACCGCAACGCCAGCGCGCGCGACTCGATCGGTGCCATCCGGCTCTGGTCCTGCAGCTGCAGGTTGCGCAGTTCGTACGGTGCACCGAAGCCTGCAGGCAACGCGGCTTGGTCGAACGGCAGCACCAGCGCGCCGCGGCCCGGGCCATCGAACCACGCGGCGGCGTGGGCCTGCGCCACCGGCTGCAACTGGCCGTTGGCTGCGGTGGCATACAGCGTGCCGCGCGCCTCGTAGCGGCCGGCGGCGGCCACCTGCAGCGGCAGGCTGACCTGGCGGCTGGCCGGATCGGGCATGGCCTGGCCGACGAAGCGGGCAGTCGGCCTGGCCACCGCGAAGGCGACCTTGCCATCGCGCAGCACGCCGTCGGCCTGGGCGAACACCTGCAGCTCCCACAGGCCCTGGGCGTTGCTGGCCTCGGCCGGAATCCTTACCTGTGCGCGCAGGCTGCCATCGGTGGTGCGCAGCAGCCGCTGCGGCCAGCTGCGGCCATCGGGTGCGACCAGCAGCGCTTCACCGCCGAGGCTGCCCCGTCGTGCGCGCAGCGTCGCCGCGCTGGCCCCGTCTTCCAGCAGACGCGCCTGCAGCTGCACGCTGCCGCCGGCCAGCACCTGTGCTTGGCTGGCCTGCACTTCCAACCGCAGCGGGCTGTTGGGCTCCAGCACCTGCACCACGTAGCGGCCCTGCGCCTGCGCGCTCTGCAGGCGGTAAGCACCGGCTGCGCTGGTGGCACCGGTGCGCAGCATGCTGCTGCCATCGCTGACCGGCATGCCCGCATCCTGCAGCTGGCGTGCGTCGACACTGCGCGCAACGCTGCTGCGCCCCGCCGGATCACGCACCTGCAGCGCGCTGGCCGGCAGCGCGCGGGCGCCCGGCGCCGGGCTGAGCTGGATCACCGCATCCGCTGCGCTCAGCGGCAGTTCCAGGCCGCGCTGCAGCTCGGCACCGTCGACCTGCTGCCAGTAGCTGCGGCTGATGGCGGCCTGGGGGCCGGGGGCCTGCAGTGGCTGCGCCGGGTCCAGCGCCCAGGCGAAGGCCAGCGGCGCGTGCTCGCTTTCATCGGCCGGCAGCGGCGCGGCAACCAGGCCGGCGGGAATCTGGTCGCCGGCGGCAACGCGCAGCGGCTGCGCGGCCTGCGCCGATGCGGTGGAAAGGACCGCCAGCACGGCGGTAGCCAGCAAGGTGGAATGGATCTTCATGGTCATCTCCCTCACTGGGTCAGGTCGTTGCGCAGGATGCTGCCGAGGCCGAAGCACTCGCGGCGGCTCTGGTTGTGGCTGAGCGGCTCGGCGCCCTGGGTGCGCGCCTTGTCGGTGAACCACAGGGTGCCGGCTGCCTTCTGGCTGCTGCATTCCAGGAAACCGTCCGAGCACGACGACAGCCAGTTCTGGGTGAACTCCAGGCCAACATTGGCGGAGTAGCCGCCGCAGTAGCTGTTGCTGTCCCACACCGCCGATTCGACATCGCTGCCGACCACCGCGCGGAACGGCTTGGGCAGGGCCGGGCGGCCGGCGGTGCCGTACAGGTTCTGCGCGTTGTAGGTGGCCATGTGTCCCACCTGCTGCATGCGCACAGCATCGCTCTTGTAGCCCAGCAGCCAACCCAGTGAGGTTTCGAAGGTATTGCCGTTGAGCACGGCGTCGGCCAGCGGCGTACCTGCCGACGAGGGCGCCAGCGCAGTGACCTTGCGCACCCGGTTGATGATCTTCGGGTAGCGGCTGTCGTAGGTGGGGTTGGACAGGATCCAGCGCATCACGTTGCCGCCGTTGGAGTGGGTGATCACCACCAGCTGGGTGATGCCACGGCTGTCGATGAAGCCGGTGAGCTGGTTGGCCAGGCAGCCGGCCGCTTCCGGCTTCCACATGTACTGGGTGAAGTCGCAGTTGATGACCACGTAGTTGCTGCTGTTCGGCAGGCCCTGGCGGACGGTGTCGATGATCGCCGGCTGCCAGTAGTCCTGCGTGGCATTGGTCTGCGCGCCGGTGCCATGCACGAAGGCCACGCCGTAGACATCGGCGGCCTGCGCCGGGGCGATCGCCAGCCCCAGGACCAGGCCCAGGACGGTACTTGTACTTCCTGTTGCGGTGCTGCGCATCGCTTCTCTCCCTTTCAGCGGATCCCCCCGGCCCGGCTGTGACCTGATGCTCATGGCGGCAGCGCGTGAAAGTCCGTGCGCTGCGCCCGGATTCAGGAGATTGCCGACACTTGATGACTGTTTTCATCGCCCAGCGGCTGACCATGCCGGGTCTGGCCATATGACCGATGGACGCTGCGGCCGACAATCGAGGCTGCGATCATGGCCGGCGAGTTCCCAGCCCGAGTCTGCCCATGTCGTCGATCCTCCCCCCTGCCCGTCCGTTGCTCGGCCTGGCCATCGCGCTGTCGCTGGCCGGCTGTGCCGCCACCGCCAGCAAGCCGACCGCCGTCGAAGCCAACATCACCACCAAGGCCGTGGGCTACCTGGACAAGAGCGCAGTGCCGGCCAGCATCGATCTGGTGCCGGCGCCACCGGCCGCCGGCTCGGCCGCCTTCGCGCTGGATGAGCAGGTCAGCCGCGAGGCACGCGCGCTGCGCGGCAGCCCGCGCTTCGCCCAGGCCGGTATCGATGCCGAACTGGGCTTCCCGCAAGGTGCCAACCACTTTTCCTGCGCCGCCGACATCGACGTCGATGCAGTGAAGACCCCGGCCCTGTACCGCCTGCTGGAGCGCAGCCGCATCGACGCCAGTGCTGCCACCAAGGCCGCCAAGAACATGTACAAGCGCCCGCGTCCGTTCATGGTCAACGGCGAGCCGACCTGCTCGCCGAAGGATGAGGAGGGGCTGCGCAGCAACGGTTCCTATCCGTCCGGCCACACCTCGATCGGCTGGGCATGGGCATTGATCCTGTCGGAGATCGCACCGGACCGCGCCGACGCCATCCAGGCACGTGGCCGCAACTACGGCGAGAGCCGCCTGGTGTGCAACGTGCACTGGCAGAGTGACATCCTCGAAGGCCGCTTCATGGGCGCGGCTGCCGTCGCCCGCCTGCATGACAACGCCGCGTTCAACAAGGACCTGCTGGCTGCGCGCAAGGAAATCGCTGCCGCGCGCAAGGCCGGCCTGCATTCCAGCCGTGACTGCGCCACCGAGAACGCGGTGCTGAAGGTGCGCCCGCAGAGCGCGCTGTAAGCGCGCGCCGGGCAATGCCCGGTGGACGCGGAGAACAGAAGGGCCGGCATTGCGCCGGCCCTTCTTCATTGCATTACCGCAGCAACTGCATCAGAACTTCGCGGTGAACTCCACGCCCCAGGTACGCGGCTCATTGAGGAAGCCGGTCAGGTTGTTGAAGTCGATCGCGCCGACCACGCGGGTCTGGTTGGTCAGGTTGCGGCCGAACACGGCCACGTCGTACTGGCCGTAATCCCAGTTGTAGCCCAGGCGCAGGCCACCTTCCAGCGAGCTGCGGCCACGGAACTCCGGCGACTCGTAGATGAAGAAGTTGACCGCGCTGCGGTAGGCCCAGTCGGTGTAGGCATACAGCTCGCTGCCATCGCTGAGCGGGAAGCCCACGCGCAGGGTCGCGTTGTGGATCCACTTCGGCGCCTGCGGCAGCGGATTGCCGTTGACCAGGGCGTAGGTGCCGCCATTGATGATGGTGGTCGGGTCGGTGATGGTGCAGCCGCCGCCACAGACCGCCACCGCCAGGTTCTTGTCCTTGATCTCGGTGTCGTTGTAGCTGCTGCCGAAGGTCAGCAGCACGTTGTCGGCCAGGTAGGCTTCCAGGTCCAGCTCGACGCCCTGGCCGATGGTCTTGTCGGCGTTGAGCAGGGTGGCGGTGTTGTTGGTGCCACCCACGGCGATCAGCTGCTGGCCGTCCACGTCGTAGCGGAACACGCTGAAGCCCAGGCGTGCGCGACGCTCGAACAGGTCGGCCTTGATGCCGGCTTCGTACGAAATCACCTTCTCCGAATCGGCCTGCGACAGGCCCGGCGCGAACGCCAGGCGACCCTGGATCGACGGTGCACGGAAGCCCTTGGCCACGCGCGCATAGGCATTGACGTTGTCGGTCAGCTTGTACACGCCGCTGACATCCCAGCTGACGTCGTTGACGTCGGTGTTGGCCAGGTACGGGCCACTGACCGGGGTACCGAACGGCACGGCCTGCAGCACGCTGGCGCTGAAGTCCTTCTTGTCCTGCGTGTAGCGCACGCCGGCACGCAGCTTGAAGCGGTCGGTGACGTCGAAGTCGCCCGACGCGAACACCGCCCACGCCTTGTTGCGCTGCTGCTGCACCACGTGGCCGGTCTGCGGATTGCCCGGGGTCAGCGAGTCGTAGTTGAAGTTGTTGATGGTGACGTCTTCATCGAAGTAGAAGACGCCGGCCTGCCAGTCGAAACGGCCCCATTCGTTGGATTCCACGCGGAATTCCTGGGTCCACTGACGGTGGTGCGGCAGGCCGTCGGCCGACTCGGACGAGAACGGAATCAGGCCCGGGCCGGAGTTGCCCGCGCCGAGGAACGCCGCGCCGTAGCCACCGTCGATATCGCCACGGTTGAGCGATTCGGCGGTCTCGTAGCCGGTGATCGAATGCAGGGTCACCGAACCGAGGTTCCACTGCAGGCGCGCGCTGCCGCCCCAGGTTTCCAGGTCGGAGAAGTTGACGCCGTCATTGGCGACCTTGTCGCGGTCGAAGTTCTCGACCAGCGCGTTGCCACCCTTCTCGATGATGTTGGCGCGGAACAGGCGGGCGGTGCCGTTGAGCTTGCGCTTGTGCAGGTTGAACAGCGCTTCGAAATCATCGCCTTCGTACAGGAACTGCACGCGGCCGGCGGCTTCGTCATAGCCTTCGAAGCCGCTGTTGGGCGCACCGGCACGGGTGTTGTCGACCCAGTCGTCACGGCGCTGGTAGATGGCCGACACGCGTGCGGACCAACGGTCGGTCAGCGGACCGCCGTAGGCACCCTGCACGTTCCAGCTGTTGTAGGTGCCATAGCCCACGCGCACGTAGCCATCGGCATCCTGCGACGGACGCGCCGAATCGAACTTGACCACGCCGGCCGGGGTGTTGCGCCCGAACAGGGTGCCCTGCGGGCCGCGCAGCACTTCCACACCGGCCAGGTCGAACAGCGGGAAGCCCTTCAGCAGCGGGCTTTCCTGCACCACATCGTCGTACACCAGCGAGACCGGCTGCGAAGCGTTGAGATCGAAATCGGTGTTGCCCAGGCCGCGGATGTAGAAACGCGGGAAGGCACGGCCGTAGGAGGACTCGATGTTGAGGCTCGGCACGCGCGCAGCAAGGAAGCGGATGTCATCGCCCGCCGAACCGAGCACGTCGAGCTTTTCGCCCTGGATCGCGCTGATCGCAACCGGTACGTCCTTGGCGTTCTCGACGCGACGCTGTGCAGTCACCTGCAGCGCATCGAGGGCGACCGGATCCTTGGCGGCGGGGGTTTCCTGGGCGGCTGCTACCAGCGGCAGCAGGGCGGAAAGAGCGACAACGAGCGGGCGCGCGACCGGAGAGCGGCCACGGGAAGTACGGGTCGGAGACATGGCGGTAGGCTGTGTTTGGAGGGGTGGTAAAACGGCGCTACCAGATAATTGTTGCAATACAGCACCTCCCTCGCAAATGCCGATCGTTCATGGCCGCCTCGCGCGCCGCCGGAAGCTGCCGCTAGACTCGGGGTTTTCCCCCGCAACGGACCTGCTGCGATGACCCAGTGGTACTTCCATGCTCCCGGCCAGGCCGACCGTGTCGGTCCGTTCGACGAGGAGGCCGCGCGCCGCTTCGCCCAGGCCAATCCGCGCGCGCTGGCCTGGTGCCAGGGCATGACAGGGTGGACACCGGTGTCCGAAATCGTCGCCCTGCAGCAGGCCGGTGCCGCCACGGCAGTTCCGCCGCCGATGCCCGCAGCCATGCCCGCAACCGCAACTGCGTCAACCGGCAGCCGTGCCGACCGCATCGACTTCCGCATCGTCGGCCATGAAATGCAGTTCGTGGAAATCGAACTGGACCCCGGCGAAGGTGCGGTGGCCGAGGCCGGCGCGCTGATGTTCAAGGACGCTTCGGTGCAGATGGATACCGTCTTCGGCGGTGGCGCACGCGGTGGCCAGGGCAGCGGTTTCATGGACAAGGTGATGGCCGCCGGCAAGCGCGTGCTGACCGGTGAGAGCCTGTTTGCCACCGTCTACACGCAGACCGGCCAGGGCCGCGGCAAGGTCGCCTTCGCCGCGCCCTATCCCGGCACCGTGCTGGCGATGAAGCTGGACCAGCATGGCGGGCGCCTGATCTGCCAGAAGGACAGCTTCCTGGCCGGCGCGCGCGGCGTGCAGATCGGCGTGCAATTCCAGCGCAGGATCATGACCGGTCTGTTCGGCGGCGAGGGCTTCATCATGCAGAAGCTGGAGGGCGACGGCTGGGTGTTCATCCATGCCGGCGGCTGCGTGGTCGAGCGTGAGCTGGCCGCCGGCGAACGCCTGGATGTCGATACCGGCTGCATCGTCGCCTACCACCCCTCGGTGGACATGGACGTGCGCCGGGTCAAAGGCATCCGAAGCGTGCTGTTCGGTGGCGAGGGCGTGTTCCTGGCCACCCTGACCGGGCCGGGCAAGGTCTGGCTGCAGTCGCTGCCGTTCTCGCGCCTGGCCGGCCGCATGTGGATGGCGGCGCCGCAGGGCGGCGGCAAGAGCCGCGGCGAGAGTTCGCTGCTGGGCTGAGTGGACCGACGGGCGGACGGCGCGCCGGTTCTGACCGCAGGATATCGGTAGGTGCCGACCTTGGTCGGCACTGGATTGTGCAAGCGCCGGCCAAGGTCGGCATCTACCGCCCGCATTTCATGAATGGGGAGCCGACCCACCCTGCCCGCCCTGCCACGCCTTCGGTATGCTGGCGCCCTTTCCTGAATCCGGCGCCGCGAGCGCACTGCCGATGAGCCTGTTCCGCCCCCGTGTGCTGCTGTCCGTCGCCCTGCTCGGCCTGTTGGCCGGCTGCGGTGGCGAAGAGGTCCGCCCCACCCCGCCCGCGCAGCCCACCCTGGTGCCGCAGGCCAAGCCGGTGAAGATCGGCATCGCGCTCGGCGGCGGCGCGGCCAAGGGCTTTGCGCATATCGGCGTGATCAAGATGCTCGAAGCCAACGGCTTCGAACCGGTGGTGGTGTCCGGCACCAGTGCCGGCAGCGTGGTCGGCGCCCTGTATGCCAGCGGCATGGACGCTTTCCAGATGCAGAGCAAGGCGGTGGCGCTGGATGAAGCCAGCATCCGCGACGTACGCCTGTTCTCCGGTGGCCTGGTGCAGGGCCAGAAGCTGCAGGACTACGTCAACGAACAGGTGGCCAACCGCCCGGCCGAGCGCCTGAAGAAGCCATTCGCTGCCGTCGCCACCCAGCTGGAAACCGGCGAGCGCTCGATCTTCGTGCGCGGCAATGTCGGTCAGGCGGTGCGCGCGTCGAGCAGCATCCCCGGCGTGTTCGAGCCGGTGAAGATCGGCGGCCGCAACTACATCGACGGCGGCGTGGTCAGCCCTGTGCCGGTGGACGCCGCGCGCCAGCTCGGCGCTGAGTTCGTGATCGCCGTGGACATCTCCAGCAAGGCCAGCGGCAAGGCGCCGACCGGCATGCTCGGCATCGTCAACCAGTCGATCTCGATCATGGGCCAGCGCCTGGGCGAGCAGGAACTGGCACGCGCGGACATCGTGATCCGGCCGAAGGTGCTGGACATCGGTGCTGCCGACTTCAGCCAGCGTGGCACCGCCATCCTGGAAGGCGAGAAGGCCGCGATGGCGGCGATGCCGCAGATCCGCGCCAAGATCCAGCAGCTGCAGAAGGCCCGCGCCGCCGCATTGGCACCGGCACCGGTAGCTGCGCCGAAGTGCGACGAACCTTCGCGCCTGGGTAAACTGATGGGCCGCAAGGAAAAGTGCTGACGCGCGGGGCTTGAACGGCCGCTGCGGTCAGCGCCGCGGTGGTGGGTAACCACTGGCCAGGCGTCGCTGCCGGCGCCGCTCATCCACCGCCCGGTCATGCCGCTGTGCGCTCAGCTGCAACTGCTCCATCGCGTCCCCCGGCAGCCACAGCTGTTGCTGGGCACGGGTGATCGCCACATAGGCGGCGCGCACCGGGCTGTGCAGCGCGCGCGCATCATGGCCGCTGTCGAAGCAGCACGGCGCCATGGACACCGTGGCGAACTGCAGGTTCTTGGCGTGCTGGGCCAGGCACAGCACGACGCTGGCCTCGTCCGCATCGACCAGTTGCCCGAGCAGGCGCTGCAACGCCGCAGCATCGAAGCCACCGGCAAACAGCGCGGGGATGTCCGCCTGTCCACGCTTGGCACAGACCTGCACGAAGCTTTCCCAGCGTTGTCCGGGGCCGCCAGCGGCGGCGCTGCGCCAGGCGTCGATCGGGCCGTCCACCTCTTTCAACAGCGCCTGCCGCGACGCCGGATGCAGATGCACGCGCGCACCGCGCGCAACCAGCGCGTTGGCTTCCAGCAGCATCCGCCACAGGCTGCCGTACAAGCGGGCGCCGGTGCTGGGCACCACCGACCAGTCGTCATAACGGCGCAGGCCGGTGGCGCGGTCGCTGGCCCCCATGAACGGTGCCGGCTCGCCGAGATCGTCCAGTGCCAGCGACTGGTTGACCAGCGCATCGACCTGGCGCCCCTGGCGCACCGACTGGTGCATCTCCAGCGTTTTCGCCGATGACCAGCGCTGCACGCGTCCGCTCAACCGCTGATGCGGATCGCCCAGGCTGACCACGCCGGGCGCGTGGGTGGCCAGCAGCTGTTTCCACGCCGGGCTGAGATCGTGTGCCTCATCGACCAGCACCATGCCCAGCGACACCGGCAGCGGCACGCCACGCAGCGCCAGCCATTTGCCGATATGCCCGGCATCCAGCCGCAGGCAACCGCCCTTCTGCACCACCGCATCGAACATGCAGCGCCAGACGAATTCCGCCGCCGCGATGAACGGCGTGGCTTCCAGCTGCGCTGCGCCCAGCGAGCGCTGGAAGTGCCAGGCCTGCAGGTTCGGCGCTGACGACGCGCACCAGCGGTTGATGGCGTCCAGGGCGATCATCAAGACCTGGTCCGGCCGGCGCGCGCCGATGGCCGGCAGGCCGAGCCGTGCGGCCGCCTCGCGCAAGGTCAGCGTGCTCTGCCGGTACGTCGGTACGAAGCCGCCGGTCAGGCCGTTGGCGGCGGCATGGCGGGCAATCGTGTTGGCGAACTCGATCTGGGTCAGCAGGCGCGTGCGTGCGTCGGCCGGCAGCCGCGCGCGGAATGCCTCGACCTGGCCACGCGTGGGCGCCACGTAGGTGTAGCGGCCCGGGCGAGCCTGCAGCAGCGCCAGCACCAGATGGCCCTTGCCGGTGCCGGCATAGGCCTGCAGGTCGATCAATTCATCGGGATTGGCCGCGATCGCACGCAGCACGCGTGCCTGTTCGGAAGTGAACAGGCCGTTGTGCTGGGTCGCGTGCGTCGTCTGTTCGTCATCGCCGGCGTCTTCGTCATCGCCTTCGGCCAGCGATGTCGCTGGGAAATGGATCGTGTGCTCTTCCAGGGTAATCCGGCAGGCCGCCTGGAAGTCCGCGCCGGGATAGGCGTGCGGCGACACGGCCAGCACCGCCTCCATCACTTCGTCCGGTGCCAGCAGCACGTCCTGCGCGGCCAGCACGCCCAGCCACGCTTCCAGCGCCCGCGCATCCTGTCCAGCGCTGGCCGCCAACTGCGCCTGCGCAGCAGGGCCATCATCCGCGGCGAACAACGCACAGGCATCGTGCAGCACGCGCTGCAGCTGGGCGGCCGGTTGCTTCTGCTGGCGGCACAACATGGCCACCAGCAGGCCGGCCTGCTCCAGCGGTGTGTCCGGCGGCGTGCCGTCGGTCAGGTGCCGCAGCAGGCTCTGCTCGCGCAGTGGAAGGAACACCAGGGAAGACGTCGAGGATGGGGTATCAGACATGCCGGAGCCAGAAGGAATCACTGCGCTGCCTGCGTGTTGACGGCCGCCGCGGGGCACGATGCTCGGCCAGTGCGCGCGCGCCGTCAAACATCACGGCACACGCTCATTCAAGCTGCGACAACGGCAATGCCTGGAAACCCTTGACAGTGCGCAGCACGAAGCTGGAATTGGCGTCGGCCACGCCACCGGCGTTGAGCAGCCTGTCCAGCAGGAAGCGCGAGAAGTGCTCCAGATCGCGCACATAGACATGCAGCAGGTAGTCCATGTCGCCGGTCAGGGCGTGGCAGGCCACCACTTCATCCCAGGCCTGCACGCTGTCGACGAAGTGCCCGATCGCGGCCTGGTCGTGCTTTTCCAGCTGCACGCGCACGAAGGCCTGCAGCCCCAGCCCGAGCCGGCGCGGCTCCAGGCGCGCGCCGTAGCCGACGATCACCCCTTCGCTTTCCAGACGCTGCAGGCGACGCAGGCAGGCCGACGGCGACAGGTTCACCCGTGTCGCCAGCTCGGCGTTGGTGGCGCGACCATCACGCTGGATTTCGGCCAGCAGACGTATATCCGTGCGATCGAACTGGACTTCTCCGGCCATTGTTGCCCCGCAACATGGTGAGTACGCAATGATATTGCGCCAAGGCGGCTGATCCGCGCAACTTTTGCAACCCTGTTGCGCGCCCCCTGCCCTAGCATCAACGGTATCCCGTCAAGGAGTCTTCCATGGACCTCGCCCAGCCCCGCCGCGTCGAACACCAGCAGACCGACAAGGGCTACGTGCCGGTGTACACCACCGCGCTCGTCGAGCAGCCGTGGGACACCTACACCGCCGACGACCACGCCACCTGGAGCACGCTGTACCAGCGCCAGCGCGAGCTGCTGGTCGGCCGCGCCTGCCAGGAATTCCTGGATGCACAGGACGAGATGGGCATGAGCGCGCACATGATTCCGCGCTTCGACCAGCTCAACGAAGTGCTCGGTGCGGCCACCGGCTGGACCCTGGTGGGCGTGGAAGGCCTGCTGCCGGAGCTGGATTTCTTCGATCACCTGGCCAACCGCCGTTTCCCGGTCACCTGGTGGATCCGCCGTCCCGACCAGATCGACTACATCGCCGAACCGGATCTGTTCCACGACCTGTTCGGTCACGTGCCGCTGCTGATGAACCCGGTGTTCGCCAACTACATGGAGGCCTACGGCCGTGGTGGCGTCAAAGCGCACGCGATCGGCCCGGAGGCGCTGCAGAACCTGACCCGCCTGTACTGGTACACGGTGGAGTTTGGCCTGATCGACACGCCCGACGGCATGCGCATCTACGGTGCCGGCATCGTCTCGTCGAAGGGCGAATCGCTGTACTCGCTGGAGTCGGCCGCACCAAACCGCATTGGTTTCGACCTGCAGCGGATCATGCGCACGCGCTACCGCATCGACACCTTCCAGAAGACCTACTTTGTCATCGACAGCTTCGAACAGCTGATGCAGGCGACATCGCCGGACTTCACCCCGATCTACGCCGCACTGGCCGACCAGGCGCACCTGCCGGCGGGCGATGTGCAGGGCGAGGACCGCGTGTTCCAGGCCGGTACGGGCGAAGGCTGGGCTGATGGTGGGGATGTGTGAGTAGGCAGCAGAGGTCCGGCTGAACTTCAAAAGCATCTGCAGCTTTTGAAGTTTAAGGGGCCTGGTTCAGGCCTCCGGTATCCTGCAGGCCATGACCGATGTGTTTACCGACCTGCGGGTTACCGACGTTGCCTTCAACGAAGACTTCGTCCTGTTGACCCTGGCCGATGGCCGCCACACCCGACAGCCATTGCGCTGGGCGCCTGCGCTGTTTGAAGCCACGGCCGAACAACGTGCGCAGTGGGTCACCACCGCCGACGGACTGGGCGTGAACTGGCCGGCACTGCTGCCGGCGCAGGAGCGCGGCGTGGTCGATGTTCCGAACCAGGTGTGGGATGACCGCTATGAAGCCGCCCTCGCCCGCCTGCAATCGCATGCCTGGTCGCTCGATGCGCTGTCTGACGAAGACCAGCAGCTGGTCGCGCTGTGGCGCATGGAAGCAGACATCAACAACGGCGGCTTCATGCAGTTCCTGTGCAACTGGGGCGACCCCACCTGCCAGCTGGCGCTGCGCGCATTGCAGGCGATGGGCGCAACACAGACGCACGCGATCCTGGCGGGCATGCGCGGGCTGCTGGATCGTCTGGAAGACGACCCGGCGATCGAGGAACTGACCGACCTGTACGGCGCGATGAGCGAAGACGAGCAGCAGGCGCTGGAGGCGTTCGAGGACGCCTACTACGCCCGCCCGGAAGACCTTGCGCGATTGGGCCTGAAGCATTTCGGCGCGGAACCGTTGTAGAGCCAAGCCGAGCATGGGCTCGGCTCTACAGATCAGCGCAGACCCGTGTAGAGCCGAGCCCACGCTCGGCTGCTTTTCAACTACCGCGGATACACCAGCAGCACCACCAGATCCTCATCACCTACCTGCTGCAGCGCATGGCTGCTGCCCTTGCGCGTCAGCAGCGCATGCCCAGCACGCACGTCGTACTGCTTTCCATCCAGCACATAGCTGCCCTGCCCGCTGACGATGTAATAGATCTCATCCTTGTGCTGCGGGTGCAGGCCGATGCCCGCGCCCTTGTGCAGCACGCGCTTGCGCAGCACGAACGGCAGGCCCTGCGCATCAGCGAAGAACGGATACGCCGTGGTCGGCCCGGCGCCGCCGTGCGGGCCCGCTTGCGCGCGCGCCAGCGTGTCTTCGTGCACCACCTGCGAGCGTCGCGCAGGATCGCCGCCCTGCCCTGCACCCATCACATCGCAGTCGATGTCGCGTACCAGCGCCGGTTGCAGCGTCGGTAACACCTGCACCGCCTCGCGCAGCACCAGGCACGCCACCGCAGTGGCACCGGCCGCGCTGAAGTGCGTGCCATCGGCCTTGTTCTGCTCCGGCACGAACAGGAAGTACGGGCGTGCGCCCTGCTCGCCCAGCGCGCGGATCCATCGTGTGCTGCGGTCGTTGAGGTCGATCAGCGCGACGTGTTCGCGTGCGGCCAGCTGCTGCATCGCCAGCGTGTAGCGTGCGTGCGTATCCAGCAGCGAACCGAAGTCGTACAGCAGCCGCGCCACCGGCGTGACCAGCACCGGTGTGGCGCCCTTGTCACGCGCCACCTGCACGTAACGCATCAGCAGCTGTGGATAGTCGCTGTCCGGGTCGGTGTAGCGCGTGGGATCTTCAAACTTCGCGTCGTTGTGGCCGAACTGGATCAGCAACACATCGCCACGACGTAGTTCGGCGGCAATCGCATCCAGGCGCCCTTCGTCGATGAAGCTGCGTGTGCTGCGCCCGCCCTTGGCATGGTTGCGCACTTCGATCCGTGCCGGGTCCAGATAGCTCTGCAGCATCTGGCCCCAACCGGCCTGCGGCACGCGATCGGGGCCGTATTCGGCAGCGGTGGAATCGCCGGCAATGAACAGCCGCACCGGCGCCGCATGCGCGGCGGTGCTCGACAGCAACAGCAGCAACAACAGCCTTCGCATCGCCAGCCCCCTGTAGAGCCGAGCCACGCTCGGCTGTTTTTTGATCAGAGCGCGACAGCCGAGCATGGCTCGGCTCTACAGACCGGTGTGCTTCAGCGCGCCAGCCAGCCACCATCGACCGGCAGCACCGCGCCGTTGATGTAGTCCGACGCCGACGAGGCCAGGAACACCGCCGCACCGGCCAGATCTTCCGGGTTGCCCCAGCGACCGGCCGGAATGCGCTCGAGGATCGCCTTGTTGCGGTCTGCATCGGCGCGCAGCGCGGCGGTATTGTCAGTAGCCATGTAGCCCGGTGCGATGGCGTTGATGTTCACGCCCTTGCCGGCCCATTCGTTGGCCAGCAGGCGGGTGATGCCGGCGATGCCGCTCTTGCTGGCGGTGTACGACGGCACGCGGACGCCGCCCTGGAAGGACAGCATCGAGGCGATGTTGATGATCTTGCCGCTGCCCTGTTCGATGAAATGGCGGCCGGCGGCCTGCGAGATGAAGAAGGCGGACTTGATGTTGACGTTCATCACGTCGTCCCAGTCCTGCTCGCTGAAGTCCACCGCATCGGCGCGGCGGATCAGGCCGGCGTTGTTGACCAGGATGTCCAACCTGCCGAGACCTTCGAGCGTTTCGCGCACCACGCGCTCGACCGGCTCGATGCTGATCAGGTTGGCTTCGATGGCCAGGCAGCGGCGGCCCAGCGCGGTGATCTTCTCGATGGTTTCGGTGGGCGGGGCGATGCCGGCCACCGCGACATCGGCGCCAGCGGCAGCCAGTGCCACCGCGATGCCCTGGCCCAGGCCGGTGTTGCCACCGGTTACCAGAGCGACTTTTCCTTCCAGGCTGAAGGGATTGGTCATTGCGTATGCGTTCCTTGGTAGAGGCGTGCGTGATGCAGGCAGATGGCGGCGCTTACTTGAGCTGGCAGATGTCCAGCACGTGCATGTCGGTGTAATCCAGGTTCTCGCCACCCATCGCCCAGATGAAGGCGTAGTTGCTGGTGCCGGCCCCCATGTGGATCGACCACGGCGGCGACACCACCGCTTCGTTGTTCTGGATGACGATGTGGCGCTGTGCGTCCGGCTCGCCCATGAAGTGGTAGACGCGGTCGCTGTCACCCAGGTCGAAGTAGAAATAGACCTCGCTGCGGCGGTCATGCAGGTGCGGCGGCATGGTGTTCCACACGCTGCCCGGCTTGAGCACGGTCAGGCCCAGCAGCAGCTGCGAGGACTGGCAGGTGGCCGGCACGATGTACTGGTAGATGGTGCGTTCGTTGCTGGTTTCCAGCGCGCCACGCTCCAGCGCCACCGCGTCCTTGATCGACAGCTGCTTGGTTTCAAAGCGCGCATGGGCCGGGGTCGAGGCCAGGTAGAACTGCGCCGGGTTGGCGGCATCCTGCGAAGCGAAAACGACGTCCTTGCTGCCCATCGCCACGTACAGGCCATCCTTCGGCCCCAGCGTGTACACGGTGCCGTCAACGGTGACCGTACCGGTGCCGCTGCCGACGTTGATGATGCCCAGTTCGCGGCGCTCCAGGAACGGATGGCCGGCGGCCGAGGCCGGTTCGGTCTGCGCGGGCAGGGCCAGAGGGCCACTGACCGGCGCGGCGCCGCCCAGCACGAAGCGCTCGTAGTGGGTGTACTTCAGGGTCACCGCATCGGCGTTGAACAGGCCATCGAGCAGGTACAGCTCGCGCAGCTGATCGTTGCTGGCGCCCTTGATGGCATCGGGATGGGTGGCGTAGTGGGTCTTGCAGTACATGGCTTCTCCAGAGCAGGGGGCGGGCCGATGGTTCGGCCCCGGCACGGTTCACGGTCGATTCTAGCCAGACAGGAAACCGGTGTCATTTTGCGCCGCACGATATCGGTCAGACGGCATCGGCGGGGTGGAGCAGGTGGAGTGTCACGACCAACGGTCGTGACCTACCGGATTGAGGCCTTCTGGACGCGTCGCAAGCAAGCTGGCGACCTACAGGACTGATTCCTTCGGAATCAGTCCTCCGGCGGTTGGCAGGAATCGCGCACGATCAGGTGCGGACGCACGCTGGCGATCTGCAGCGCTGGCTGCCCTTCGGGCTGGATCAGCATCGCCGCGGCGGTGCGGCCGGTATCGCGGGTATGCCGGCGCACCGAGGTCAGCGACGGCCACAGGCGCGAGGCCAGCGGGCTGTCATCGTAGCCGACGATGGACAGCTGGCGCGGAATGTTGATGCCCGCGCGCAGTGCAACCTTGTAGATACCGGCGGCCATTTCATCGTTGCCGGTGAAGATGGCGGTCGGCCGGCGCTTGCCCAGCAGCAGTTTCTCGGCGGCGGCCACACCGGATTCGAAGGTGTAGCCGGCCTCGATGATGCGATCCTTCGGCAGCTCGATGCCACGCTGCGACAGCGCCTCGATGAAGCCGGCGGTGCGTTCGTGCGCCGAGCGGTACGCACTCGGGCCGGTCACCAGGGCGATATCGCGGTGGCCCAGCGAAAGCAGGTAGTCGGCCGCTTCGGCGGCACCATCGCGGTCATGGGTGACCACCATCTGCGAGGTTTCATCCAGTGGCAGCGCCGCCACGCGGGTGAAGCGGCAGCCGATCTCGTCCAGCATGTCCGCCAGCGCCTGGTCTTCGGACGCACGCGGCACCAGGATCACCCCGTGCAGCTTCTGCTGCTGGGCGAAGCGGCGCACGCCGTCGATGTAACCCGGGCTGCGGCTGTCGCAGGGGTGCACCACCAGCTCGAAGCTGGAGCCGCGCAGCGCATCCAGTGCGCCGTACTGCATGTCCACGATGTACTGCGCGGTGGGGTTGTCGTAGACCATGCCGATCAGGAACGAGCGGCGGAAGGCCAGGCCACGGGCCAGCGGGTCGGGGCTGTAGCCGACCTCGCGCATCAACGCTTCCACCTTGTCGCGCGTGTCCTTGCGCACCAGCGGCGAGTTGTTGATGATCCTTGAAACCGTTTTCTTGGATACACCCGACAGTCGCGCGATGTCATTGATCGTGGCTGCCTTGCCCTTTGCCAATGCCGGCGTAGCGGCATCGTTCTTGTTGCGCACTGACATGTAGTGAACCCGATAAGCCTGGGGATTCCAGCGCGCGCTCAGTCCAGCGCGCGATAGCGGAAGCTGCGGAAGGTTACCGCACCGTTGCCGGCCGCATACAGCGCCGGTTTCAGTGCCAGGAACTTGCCGGCCACATTGTGATGGTAACCGGACACTTCCATCTGAACCGGATACTTCTGCCAGCGCTGGCCATCGGCACTGGAGTGGATGGTGACGATGTGGCGGTTGTTGGTCACCCGCAGCCAGAGCCGGCCGCCCTTGGCACTGGCCGCCAGCCGGCTGGGGCGTTCCTCGCCGTAACGGTGCATGACGAACTGCTCGCCATTGCTGCCCACGCCCACGTACAGGCGGTCGCTGTAGAACAGCAGGGCACCGCCGACCGCGCCGGGGGCGATCTCCATCTGCACCTCGAACTGGTAGGCCGGGTCGCCGGCGATGGTGGTCAGCGGCGAGGCATCGCGCGGCGTGCTGCCCTTGCCCTGCAGCACCAGCCCGTCGCCGCTGAAGCGCAGGCGCCGGTATTCATCCAACGCCGGGTTGAAGAATGCCCACTGCGAGCCGAGCGAGCGGCCGTTGAAGGCATCGGACAGGGCCATCCCGTGCGGCGTCAGCGCGCTGCCCGAAGGCTTGCGCAGCGGTTGCCCGAGGTCACCCCCCCTGGCCACGAACCAGCCATCGGCGGTCCACTCGATCGGCTCCAGCAGCGCCTGCCGGCCCAGCGTCCAGAAGCCGTTCTCGTAGCCGTGGTACATCATCCACCAGCGGCCGTCGGTGCCTTCGATCACCGTGGCGTGGCCGCGCGACCACCACGGTTCGGCCGCCGACTGCGTGCGCATGATCGGGTTGTTCGGCGCGTTCACCCACGGGCCGTGGATCGAGCGCGAGCGCGCGGTGATCACCATGTGCCCGGTCGGCGGGCCGGCGGTGCCGCCCACCGCAGTGGTCATGTAGTACCAGCCATCGCGGAAATGGATCTTCGGCCCTTCCTGCGCATAGGCCTCCACGTCCCAGCTTTCCGGGTAGCGCCAGCCGTCGTACACGTGCTTCGGCGTACCCACCACGCTCAGGCCATCATCGGCCAGCTGCACATAGTCGCCGCCGCTGAGGAACAGGTAGCGCTTGCCGTCTTCACCCACCGCGTGGCCGGGGTCGATGTAGCCGCCCAGGCCGATGTCGATCGGTGCGCTCCAGGGGCCCGTGATGTCATCGGCCCAGACCACGAAGTTGCTGCGGTGCTCACCGGTGCGCGCCGGGAAGTAGATGAAGTAGCGGCCCTGGTGCTTGACGATGTCCGGTGCCCAGATCGCCCCAACGTTCTGCGTGATCGCATGGCCGAGCGGCTGCCAGTTGACCAGGTCGCGCGAGTGCCAGATCGGCAGGCCGGGGTAGGCGTCGAACGATGACAGGGTGAGGTAGTAGTCCTCGCCGTCCTTCAGCACCGACGGATCGGGCCTGTCGCCGGCCAGCACCGGATTCAGGAAGGTGCCATTGCCGAGGTCAGCCTGGCGCTGCTGCTCGATGCCGCGCTTCCACTGCGCGGGCGCGGGATCGGCAGCCAGTGCGGGCAGCGCAGCCAGCAACAGGCTGAGCAGGGCAGTTGCAGCGGCGCGGTGCAGGGTCGGTGTCATGGGAGCGCCTCCGCTCATCAGGCGCGCAGCGCGGCGGGCAGCCACAGCGACAGCGACGGGAAGAAGGTGACGACCAGCAGCACGCCCAGCGCGACAAACCAGAATGGCCAGATGGTGCGCATGCTCTGGCCGACGCTGATCTTGCCGATGGCGGTGCCGATGAACAGCACCGAGCCCACCGGCGGGGTGACCAGGCCGAGGCCACCGGTCAGCACCAGCACCAGGCCGAAGTGGATCGGGTCGATGCCATAGGCCTTGGCCACCGGCAGGAAGATCGGCGTGCAGATCAGGATCATCGGTGCCAGATCCATGAAGGTACCCAGCAGCAACAGCATCACCACGATCATCAGCAGCACCATGAACTGGCTGTGCGCGAACGACTGCAGGAAGTCCACCGCCGCCGCAGGCACCTGCAGGTAGGCCAGCAACCAGCCGAACACCGCCGCGGTGGCGATCACGAACAGGATCACGCCGGTGCTGCGTGCGGCATGGATCACGGTGTCGAAGAACTCGCGCCAGCGCAGTTGCCGGTACAGCACGGTGGTGACCAGCAGGGCGTAGACCACGGCGATCGCCGCGCTTTCCACCGCAGTGAAGATGCCGGCGCGGATACCGACGAAGATCAGCGCGACCAGGCCGAGGCCGGGCAGGGCGGAGACGATGCGCAGCAGTACCGCGCGCCAGCCCGGGAACACTTCCACGCCATAGCCACGGCGGCGCGCGACCACGTAGCCGGTGATCATCAACGCCAGGGTCATCAGCAGCGCCGGCACGATGCCGGCGGCGAACAGGTCAGCGATCGACAGGCCACCACCGGCGGCGGCCGAGAACAGGATCAGGTTGTGCGACGGCGGCACCAGCAGCGCCACCAGCGCAGCGGTGATGCTGACGTTCACCGCGAAATCGCGGTCGTAGCCGCGCTTGACCATCTGCGGAATCATCGTGCCACCCACGGCCGACACATCGGCGATGGCCGAGCCGGACACACCACCGAAGAACAGCGAGGACAGGATCGAGACCTGGCCCAGGCCACCGCGCATGCGCCCCACCAGCGATGAGGCCAGGGCGATCAGGCGTTCGGAGATGCCGCCGCGCATCATGATCTCGCCAGCGAAGATGAACAGTGGAATGGCGATCAGCGAGGCCGAGCCGGTGCCAGCGGAGATCTGCTGGACCAGCACGATGCTGGGGATGTCCAGGTAGAGCAGGGTGGCCAACGCAGCGGCGGCCAACGCGTAGGCCACCGGCACGCCCAACAGCAGCAGTGCGGCGAAAACAGCGAACAGGATGGTGATACCCATGGATCAACGATCTCCTTCAGCGTCGACGGCATCGGCTGCCGTGGCATGCAGCGCCTTCCATGCACGGTTCAGTGCGAACAACAGCATCAGCGCACCGCCCACGGCCAGCGGCAGGTAGTTGATGCTCTGCGGCAGGTTGGCGCCTGCGGTCTTGATGTCCATGCCATCGAGCAGCAGGTCGGCCGACCAGAACGCGATGAAACCGCCCAGCACGGCTACCACCAGCTGGATGAACACATCCACCGCCCGGCGCAGGCCGGCGCCCATGTGGGCGTGCAGCAGGAAGAAGCCGAAGTGGCGGTTGGTGTGCACGCCGCAGGCCGCGCCCAGGCTCATCGCCGTGGCCAGCAGCAGCAGCGTCACCGGCTCGGTCCAGCTGGGCGAATCGTTGATCACGTAGCGGGCGAACACCTGCCAGCCCTGCACCACCACCAGGCCCAGCAGCGCAGCCACGGCGATGTAGATGGCGATGTCGGCGATGCGGTCCAGCAGGCGCTGGCCGGGGCCGGCGGCGGGAATCGTCGTCTCGGTCATGGCAGTGTCCTCAGGCGGCAGCGCGGATGCGGGCGACCAGTGCGGCCAGCACGGGTTGCTGCAGGTACTGCTGCAGCAGCGGCTGGGCGGCGGCGCGGAACGCGGGAAGATCCACTTCGTTGGCTTTCACGCCAGAGGCCAGCACCGCGCGGCGCGCGGCATCTTCGGAGGCATCCCACTGCGCGCGCATCACCTTCACCGAGGCGCGTGCGGTCTCCAGCAACAGTTGGCGGTCAGCCGGCTGCAGGCGCTCGAAGCTGGCGCGCGACATCAGCAGCACGTCCGGCGCATACGAGTGATCGCTCTGCGACCAGTAATGCGCCGCCTCGAAATGCCGGCTGGAATGGAAGCTGCGCATGTTGTTCTCGGCACCGTCGATCATGTGCGTCTCCATGCCGGAGAACGTATCGCCCAGCGACATCGGCGTCGGGTTGGCGCCGAGCAGGCGCATCAGCTGGATGAAGATGTCCGAGGACGCCACGCGCAGTTTCAGCCCGTGCAGATCACTGGGCTGCACGATTGGATGCTTGGTGTTGTAGAAGGAGCGCGCGCCGGAATCGTAGATCGCCAGGCCGACCAGGTCGCGGCTCTCGAAACCCCGCAGCACCGCCTCGGCGATGCCGCCATCGAGTGCGGCGCGCTGGTGCGCCACCGACTCGAACACATACGGCAGGCACAGTGCCTGGGTGAGCGGGAATGCATTGTTCAGCGCACCGGCATACACGCGGGTGATGTCGATGGCACCGAAACGGGCCATGTCGATCGCTTCCGATTCGCGACCGAGCTGGCCGGAATGGTATTGCCGCAGGCGCAGGCGGCCGTTGCTTTCACGCTGCAGCGTTTCGCCGATCCACTTCACCGCGGTCACGGTGGGGTAGTCGGCCACATGCACATCAGTGGCGGTCAGCAGCTGGCCACCATCGATGGCGTCGGCCGGTCCGCGGCCACAGGCCGCGAGCATCGGGGTGGCCAGCGCAGCAGCGCCGCCGGCCAGGAAGTGTCGTCGTGTGATCATCTGCGCCCTCCCGCGCGTGTTCACCGGATCGTGCGGCGGTTACCCGGCCGGCACGGCCCTGCAGGCAATCTCGCCGATGCCGGCAAACCGCACCAGCGCCGTCTGTCCTGCGGTGATGTCATGGATGCCGGTGGCGTTGCCAGTGGCGATCAGGTCGCCGCGCCGCAGCGGCCGACCGCGCAATGCCGAACGGGACAGCGCGAACGCGTATGCCGCGCGAAGGCCGCCGGGCAGGCGGGTCGCTCCGCCAGTGCCGACCACCTCGCCCTCGATCAGGGTTTCGGCGCGCAGGTCGGTCTCGTCGCGGGCGGTCCAGTCGGCGATCTCCGGCCCCAGCACCAGGCCGTTGTTGTTGCCGAAGTCGGACACCACCACGCGCGGGCCGAGTTCGTTGATCGTCGCCAGCGGGCTGCTGGCCACTTCCACGCCGATGTACAGGCGCGCCGGCAGCGCTTCAGCCTGCTCGGGCGTCCAGTGCAGCTGTGCGGCCGGAGCGTCCTCCAACAGCTCCAGCACGTACTCCGCCTCGACCGCGCCGAAGCCGCCGACGAACACCGGAATGTCCACTGTTCCACCGGTAGCATTCTTCAGCTGACGCGAGAAAACCGGGCCCAGCAGGCGATCGTCGCCGGAAGCGTCGCGGCGCTCGGCGGCGATGTAGCCGACCTTCCAGCCCACCACATGGTCATCCCAGCTGGCGATAGCCAGATCCTGCACCTGATAGGCAGCCACCAGGTCAGGCGGGACAAGGCCCGGGAAGCCGGACAGGGCTTGGCCGGCGCGGCGCGCGGTGGTGAAGGCGTGGGCGATCGCGGCCGCATCGTCCGGCGGCGGCGTCTGCCCATGTATGCCGTGTTCGTTGCTCAAGAACGGTCTCCCTCTGGCGTTGTTGCACTGCCCATCGACAGCGTCTGCAGGAGGTGTATATGGTAAACCGGTGTCATCGTGCAAGCCGCAGCGCATCACGAGCGCTTGCCGGTGACCTCGGCCACTCTGTTGCATCCCCGTCGGAGCCCTTTCCACCATGCGTTTTTCCCGTGTGCTGCTGTTGCTGTCAGGCCTGCTGCTGGCCATCCCTGCACTCGCCGCCGATGCGCCGCTGCGCGCGGCCGAGCGGTTGGGCCGGGAGCTTGCTGGAGAACAGATACCGCTGTGGCCGGCCGGGCAGGTGCCCGGTGAAACGGGCACTGCGCGGCCGGCGCGCGTGGTCGAGCGCAGCGATGATCCGGCCCACCCCGACCGCTTCATCGACCAGGTCGATGCGCCCTACCTGCTGGTGCATGCGCCCGCCCATGGCAACGGCCGCGCCCTGCTGGTGATTCCCGGTGGCGGCTACCAGCGCGTGGTGATCGACAAGGAGGACAGCGCGCTGGTGCCGGAGTGGGTGAACCGCGCCGGCTACACCCTGTTCGTGCTGCGCTACCGCCTGCCGCAGGCCGGCCGCGACCGCCAGGCAGCACTGGCAGACGCGCAGCGCGCACTGCGCGTGGTGCGCGACCAGGCCGCACGGCGCAGGCTGGATGCCGACAGCGTGTCGGTGATGGGCTTCTCCGCCGGTGGCCACGTCGCCGCACGGCTGGCCACCGGCTTCGATGCGCCGGTCTACCCGCCACGCGATGCCATCGATCGCCTCAGCGCGCGTCCCGCCCGCGCGGTGCTGGTGTATCCAGTGATCGACATGGGCGCGCATGCACACAGCGGCTCACGCGGACGCCTGCTGGGTGAGCAGCCCGATGCGGCGCTGGCCGCGCAGTATTCGATGCAGCAGCACGTACGCGCGGACATGCCGCCGACGCTGCTGATCCATGCCAACGACGATCGGGTGGTCAACGTGCACAACAGCGAGGTGATGGCACAGGCGCTGGCCAAGGCGGGTGTCGAACACGAGCTGCACCTGTTCGCCCATGGCGGCCATGGCTTCGGCATGCGCATGCCGCCCGATTCAACGCTGGCCGTGTGGCCGCTGCTGGCACAACGCTGGCTGCTGGCGGCGGAGACCGCGCCTTGAACAGCGGGACGACCGACCTGCAGCGCCGCCGTTTCCTGCGCGACAGTGCACGCTGGGCGCTGGCCACGGCCACCCTCGCAGCGCTTCCTGCATCCGCGCTGCCTGGGCCACGTGCTGACACACAGGTGGTGGCACGCCTGCGTGGCGGCCGCGTGCGTGGCCAGCGCGAGCACGGCGTGCACGTGTTCCGTGGCCTGCGTTATGGCGCTGACACCTCCGCCTACCGTTTCCAGCCGCCGCGGCGCGAGACGGGCTGGCGTGGTATCGCCGACGCCCTGGAATACGCCGCCTCTGCGCCACAGACCGGGGCGGACGGACCGGGCAGCGAAGATTGCCTGTTCCTCAACGTATGGACGCCAGCACTGGGCGACGGCGGCAAGCGGCCGATCCTGGTCTACATCCATGGCGGTGGCTTCAACAACGGTTCCGGCAGCGACCCGCTGTACGACGGTAGCGCGCTGTGCCGACGCGGCGACGTGGTGGTGGTCACCGTCAATCATCGCCTGAACACCTTCGGCTACCTGTACCTGGGCGCTCTGGGCGACCCGCGTTATGCGGCCTCCGGCAACGTCGGCCAGCTCGATCTGGTGCAGGCGCTGCAGTGGGTGCGCGAGCACGCTGCGGTGTTCGGTGGCGATGCCGGCAACATCACCGTGTTCGGGCAGTCCGGTGGCGGTGCCAAGATCGCCACGCTGATGGCGATGCCCGCGGCGAAGGGCCTGTTCCAGCGCGCGTGGACGATGAGCGGGCAGCAGGTGACGGCGGCCGGTCCGCGTGCGGCGGCGCAACGCGCTTCGATTGCGATGGACGCCGTGGGCGCGCGCGACCTGCAGGCGTTGCTGCGGCTGCCGGCGACCGACCTGCTGGCCGCCACCCGCGCACGCGATCCCTCGCGGGTGGAAAGCAGCGCGCTGTATTTCGGCCCGGTGCTGGATGAGGTGGTGCTGCCGGTACATCCGTTCTGGCCACAGGCACCGGCGCAGTCCGCGTCGATTCCGATGGTGATCGGCAACACCCGCGACGAGACGCGCGCCTTCCTTGGCAACGATCCCGCCAACTTCACGCTGACCTGGGAGAGTCTGCCGGCGCAGCTGCAGAAGCAGCAGTTCGTCGATCTTCTGCCCTCGGTGGTGATCGCAGAGTATCGACGCCTGTACCCGCACTACACGCCATCAGAGGTGCTCTTTGCCGCCACCACGGCCGGCCGTTCCTGGCGCGGTGCGGTGGAAGAGCTGGAAGCACGCGCCCGGCAGACAACCGGTGCCGCACCGACCTGGGCCTACCAGCTCGATTGGCCGTCACCGGTGGAAGAGGGACGTCTGCGCGCGTTCCACACGCTGGATATTCCGCTGGTGTTCGACAACGCTGGCCTACACGGTGCCCGCACCGGCGGTGGTGAAGATGCCATTGCACTGGCGGCGACGATGAGCGATGCCCTGATTGCGTTTGCGCACAACGGCGACCCGAATCACGCAGGAATGTCGCAATGGGACCCGTATTCATTGCCACAACGGCAGACGATGCTGTTCGATCGGCACAGCCGCGTGGTTGACGATCCACGCGCGGGAGAGCGTGCGCTCTATGCGAAAGTGCCCTTCGTGCAGCGCGGAACGCAGTGATGACACCGCAATGCAAACATTCTGTTAACCCGCCTCGGCTAGAGTCGGTTCATGGAAGCGATGTTCACGCCACCGCCGTTCGCCGGACGCGAACGCTTGATTGCAGGGATCGACGGCGCCGTCTGCCTGGTTGATCCGCAGGCGATCACCGATGCGCTGCAGCGCGTGCTGCGCGAGGCCATCGTCGATCCGCTGATCGAGCTGCCACCCTGCGTACGCCGTCCGGTGGATGGCCATTACGCACGCCGTGAACTGCACCGCAGCCCTACCCTGGGCTACAGCGTGATCGCGATGTGCTGGGGCCCGGGGCAGGGCACGCCACTGCACGACCACGATGCGATGTGGTGCGTGGAGGGCGTCTGGCAGGGCGAGCTGATCGTGACCCCGTATGCGCTGCTGGAACAGCGTGGCGAGCGCCACCGCTTCGCCGCGCAGGACACGCTGTACGGTCACCGCGGCAGCGCCGGCAGCCTGATCCCACCGTACGAGTACCACACGCTGCGCAACGCCAGCGACGAGGACATTGCGGTGTCACTGCATGTGTATCAGGGCGTGATGGAGCGCAGTGCGGTATTCAATCCGCTGGACGACGGCTGGTACCAGCGCCAGGTGAAGGTGATGGAGACCGAGGCGTCCTGACCGCAATCAGGCGTCACCGCGGCACATCCACCACATTGTTGAGCCGCGTCACTTCCTCACCGCCATCGACCAGCGCAATGCGCACGCGCAGCCCACTTCGATCGCCGGCCGGCAACGGCAACGACACCACTGCGGTCTTCGGCAGCAGGTCGCTCGGTGCGGCCATCGCCGGTACTTCGGTGCGTGCGATCTCGCGGCCCCGCGCATCTTCCAGCACCACCACGCCCACGCCGCTGGCCACATGCCCAAGGCCGTGCACCGTCACGTGTACCTGGCGCCCGTCCATCCGCACATCACCACGGCCCACGCCCAGATCCGGACGCGTTTCCACCGGCGTCCCCGCATACCCGCGCTCGAACTCGAATATTTCGGTGCGGCCGGGTTGGAACTGCATCGGTACCGAAGCACTCGTTTCCAGCTGCACCACGCGCTCGCGCGGCGTACCGTCGATGCGGCCATCGCCGTCGGCATCCACACCACTGCGCACGCGCCAGGTACCGCTGCCCACGTTCCAACCCGTCATGTCAGCAGCGATCACGCGCGAACCGAGGTTATGGCTGGTGACCGTGAAGCGCTCGCGTGAGGGCGCATGCACCAGCAGTGCCACCTGTTCCGCGGCACCCTCGCGATCGAAGCGCCAGCTGACGGTGTGACCGGGCCAGCTCTGGTTGCGCTTCAAGGCGATCCCACCCAGCCGCGCACGCTGCAGGAACTCGCTCGGCGCTTCCACCCGGTCGGACCACCAGTGGCCCTCGGTGTTCATGTACGCGCGTTGTGCCTTGGCCTGCAGGCCGTCGGCATGCAGTGCGTCGATATACTTCCGTTCCTCGCTGGCCTGCCATGCCATCAGGCTGGCGAAGCCGGTTTTTCCGGCATCGGCGTCGGCGGTCAGCAGCGGGTACCAGTCCTGCTGACGGCCCAGCGCTTCCACGTAGTTCTCGCCCAGGTTGGCCAGCGCGCCGGGCCCGCCGCGGGCCACGCGGTAGTCGAGGGCCTGCAGGTACTTCGCATCGCCGGTCCAGCGCCATGCCGCCCAGAATGTGTGCATGGTGTCGCCGCTGCCGGAACCATTGTTGAGTTCGCCGCCACGGGTCTCGCCGGTCGCCCAGTTGATCTCGTTGGGCAGGGTGAAGCGGCCCTTGTCGTCGCTGCCGGCATGGGCCAGATAGCCATCGGCCAGGCCGATCACCAGCCGGCGACCGGTCGGGTCGGCGTTGTACTGGCCCAGCAGGAACGCCGGATGCAGCACCGGGAACGAATACGGCTTCTGCCACTGCCAGTTCGGTTCGCGGTAGACCTTGTTGCCACCGAACCAGTTGCTGGAAAACAGCAGATGACCCTGTGGGTTGCGCAGGATGATGCGCTCGTCGAACGCCTTCACCGTTTCCATCAGTCGTTCCAGGGTCAGTGGATCGCCCCAGTTGAGGTAGAGCATCGCGCTGTTGGTGTTGATCCCTTCCTCGTAGGCATGCAGCTCGTCGGTCTCGATGGTGCTCAGGCCATTGCTGAACATGCCATTGCGGTACACCGCGTCGGACAATGCGGTCAGCGAGGCATTCAGGCGGTCCGGCTGCACGCCCATCAGGGCCAGCCCCGGCCATTGCTGGGTCAGGTCGGAATCGTCGGAGATGCCGCCTCCGAAATCGCCGTAGGCCACCTGGCGCTGATCGATCCACCAGTCGACGAACCGCCGCACCTGGGCCAGGTCCTGCACCTGGTGGAACGCCCACGCCGGTACGCCCTTGGGCACCTCCGGCGCGGTGTACGGCGGTCGCCCCTGGCTGTTGTAGCTGATGTAGTTCCAGTACAACCGGCCCAGCTCGTGGTCCGGGTCCACCCGCAGCAGATCGCTCAGGTCCGCGTATACGCGCGCGTAAAGGCGCTGGCGCTTGGAGGTGGTGTGTTCCTCCACCAGGAAGCCCCAGTTGTCGCGCACCTGGTTGAAGCGGTCGGCCACATGCTCCTTGATCGCCTCGGCGCGTGGCTTGAACACCAGACGCACCTGCGCACCATCCAGCGACGCCGCATCGAAGCCGGGCGCAGCCGAGGCGATGCTCAGCCACAGGCTGTCGGGCGTCAGGATGCGGTCGCGCAGGTCCAGCCACAGCGTGCGCTTCTGCCCGGGCTGCACCGAGACCGAAACATCGATCATGTCGCGCGCCGGCCAGATCGGATCCTTGATGCGGATGTTCAGCGGGATCAGCCCATCGTGCGTGGCCGGCTGGTCCAGCGCGGGGATATCGATGGCCACGCCGTCCAGGCCGTCATGCATGTTTTCCCAGCTGTAGGCCCAGCTGCGGATCAACGGCTGGTTGGCCGGCGCATCACCCACGCCGGAGGGAATCAGCACGTGCACGATCGGCTTCGGCTGGGCCGGCAGCGTGTCGGCGCTGCGGCGCCGCGAGCCTGCGCCCTTCGGCAGCGCCATCACCGTGCTGCGTTCGGCCAGCGGATAGCGGCCGTCGATGTAGCGGCGCAGCGTGTCCAGGTTGGTGTAGTCGGGTAGCGCCTGGCTGTCGATGACATAGGTCTGTTTGACCGTGCCATCGGGCTCGGCGCCTTCGCTCACGCCATACGCCCAGATCTCCTGGATCGGCGTTTCCTGTTCGACGTTGCTGAAACGCAGCACTCCCCCGGTCTGTGCCGGAATGTCGTCGACGCTGCGCACCACGCCTTGGGGACGCGTTGCCAGCACCTGTGTGGCATGCGCCGCATCGCGGCCATGGGCCAATGTGCCGAACGCCGCACCGCGGATCTCCACGCGGTTGACGGTTTCGCCGGCCGGAACGGTGAGGTCCAGGTGCTGGCCGCTTTCCACATAGGTGTTCCAGTCCGGCAACTGGAAGTAGTCGTTGCGGCCGGGCAGGCGCGAGCGGTTGTAGACGCCGGGCCAGGTGGTCTCGGCGACGCCGTCGGTGGCCTTCCACATCCATGCCTTCAGATCACGGGCATCGGCAAACTCGATCTTGCGGATGCGCGTGCTGGCTGCGGTCAGTGCCGGTGGCGCTGCGCCGTCCCAACCGAAGCGATGGCGCCAGGCGCGGTCATCGCTGGCGCCGGCAACGGCGCTGGTGACGGCCTTGCCACGCGCGAGCGCACTGACCGCCGCAGCATCGAGCATGCGGTCGTACACGCGGATGTGCTGGAAATCGCTGCCGCGCAGGAAGTTGTAGCGGCTCTGCACCTGGTAGGGCGCCATCACCCGTCCGGCCAGGCCAAGCTGGTCCAGCGCCGCGTCGTAGTCACCCGTGGCCTGTGCGCGCGCCACCTCGCGGCCATCGACGAACAGGCGTACGCCCTGGTCTTCGTCCCAGGCAAAGGCCAGGTGCAGCCACTGGTCCGGACGTGGTGGCGTGTCCATGCGGAACGACACGCGCGTGCGGGCGAGGTTGGCATCGGTGACGAACGCATCGAAGCCATGCCCGTTCCAGTCGATGCGCAGCCAGGCCATGTCCCAGCTGCTGTGGTCGGCGTAGCCGACGCGGAAGATCACGAACGGTGCTTCACCCACCGCGTAGCGCGCGCGCCAGTCGAAGGCGAGGGTGCCGCGCTGGGCGAGGATGTTGCCGGGCGCATCCCAGGCAAGCACGCCGTCGTCCTGCCATTGGATCGCCTTGCCGCGTGCTCCGTCGTCGACGATGTCGACCTTGTCGCGGAAGTTCGGCACCGGCTCACCCTGCGCCACCACGGCCTCAAGACCCTTGCCGGCATCGACGTGGAACAGCAGCGTGGGTGCATCGGTAGCGGCCATCGCGGGGCCGGCAGCCAGGGCCACCGCCAGCAGCAGGCAGCGGGACAGGGTCGAGCGGTGCGGCATCAGGCGTTTCCTTTCAACGGGCGACGGCCGGCGAGGGCCGCCGGACCGTAGCAAGGCCACGCCGCGACGGCACCTTGCGGCGCAGCAGCGGTCGTGGCGAACGACGGCGTGCCGGGTGGCACGCCGCCGGCGTTGCTCAGAACTTGTAGCGCAGCCCCAGCAGGTACTGGCGGCCGGTCTCGGTGTACTGCAGCGGCAGGCGACCGGTCAGCGGCGAGTACACCCACTCGTCGGACGCCTCGTTGGTCAGGTTGATGCCTTCCAGGCTCAGTTCCAGCTGGTCGCTGATCTTGTAGCGGATGGACGCATCGAACACCGTGGTACCGGTCATGCCGTGGTAGCCATCGAGGTTGAAGCCGGTTTCCTGGCCCGGTGCCTGGGTCAGGTAGTCATCGCGGTTGGTGGCCGAGATGCGCCCGGCGAACTTCTCGCCTTCATAGAACAGCGTGGCGTTCCACGACGACTTCGACAGGCCGGTCAGGTCGGTCTTCATCACCGGCTGCCCGGCCGCGTTGATGTACTGGATCTTCGATTCCACCCAGGTGTAGTTCAACTGCACGCCCAGGTTCGCCCACTTGCCCGGCAGGAAGGTGAAGGGCTGGGTGTAGTTGGCCTCCACGCCGTGCAGTTCGCCGCCGGGGGTGTTGACCGGCTTGCTGTAGGTGAAGTCATCGCTGGCCGAGGCGCCGGTGCCGACCAGCAGCGAGGCCGGCAGGCCGCTGTCGCTGTACGGGCGCACTTCGCGGGTGGTCTGCACGAAGCTCTCGATGTCCTTGTAGAACAGGCCGATGCCGGCCATCGCGCCTTCGGCGAAGTACCACTCGAAGCCGAGGTCGACATTGGTCGCGCGGATCGGATCCAGTACCGGGTTGCCACTGGAGATGGTGCGTGCACCACCGGCCACGGCCACCGTCGCGCCCGGCGTCAGGCTGCCCAGTCCCGGACGGCTCATCACCTTGGCCGCACCCAGCCGGATCAGGAAGTCCGGGGTGACTTCAGCCACCAGGTTGAACGAGGGCAGGGTGTCGTCGTAGGTGCGGCTGACCGTGGTTTCGACGGTGCCGTTGGCCAGCGTCGACTGCCCGGTGGACGACTGCTTGGTGCGCACGTAGCGCACGCCGAAGTTGCCCGACAGCGGCAGCGAGCCCAGTTCGGTGGAGAACTCACCCATCAGGTAGGCGCCACGGTCCTTCTCTTCAACGCTGCGCACGTTGTTGGCACGCGGGGCAACGGCGAAGGTGCCGCTGTTGCTGTAGATGTCCAGCTGTTCGGCGATCGCATCCAGGTCCGGCACGACCCAGTTCGACGGACTGCCGCTGATGCCCTTCAGTCCGGCCTGTTCGGTCAGGTCCGCCGGCACGATCCTGTTGCCGCCGGCGAAGTTGGGCACGGCCAGTTCGCTGGCGCGGCGCAGTTCGACGGTCTTGAACGTGTAGTCCTTGGCCAGCACACCGCCCTTCAGTCGGAAGCCTGGGCTGATGTTCCAGTTGAAGTCGATCTGGCCGGTGTCGAAGTCGTTGTCCACGTACTGCGGACGCAGGCGGATCTCGGCCAGTTCCCAGCCGTTGGGATTGGTCGGGTCGATGCCGTAGTTGAGCACCGGCGCACGGCTGTTGCCGCGGTAGTCGTAGCTGTAGCCCTTGACGTCGTACTTGTCCATGATGACGGTGGTCTGCACCGGGTTCTCGTGCTTGGAGCGCGAGATGCCGAGCTTGCCGGACAGGGTGAAGTCATCGCCGAAGCGGTGCTGGCCGTTCAGCGCGATCTGCTTGAACTCGGTGCTCCACTCGTCGTGGCGGTTCTCGGTGCGGATGTCGACGTTGTCGAATTCGCCGTAGAGCAGTGCGTTGTCGCGGATCTCGCCGTTCTTGACAATGGTAGTCGGCTTGCCGGCCAGGCGCGCGTTGGCATTGGCGCCACGGCTGAACGAGATCGCTTCGATGTAGTGCTCGTCGCGCGTCGCATCGATCTTCGAGTACAGCGCATCCAGCGAGATCTCGGTGGCGTCGTTCGGCTTCCACTGCAACGAACCGGTTACGCCGAGCCGCTTCTGTTCGTGTTCCATCTGCACGTAGCGCGGGAAGCGCGGATGGAACACGTTGGCGCCACGCGCGGCGGCGAACGGCGAGGACGCGGCGAAGTTGCCGTTGCTCGGGCCGTTGGCCCAGCGGCCGGTGTTGGAACCTTCCTCCAGCGCCTGGCGCTCGGAATAGGCAACCGACAGCAAGGCGCCGAAGGTGCCATCGGCGAAGGTGTTGGAGACCAGCGCGGCGATGCGCGGGTCGGCCTTCTCGGCCATCGCGTTGTAGCTGGCCTGGCCGCTGGCGGCAAAAGTGAAGCCGTCATAGTCGAACGGGCGCGCGGTGCGCAGATCGACGGTAGCGCCCAGCGAGCCTTCCTCTACATCGGCCGAGGCGGTCTTGCGCACCAGCAGCTGCGAGAACAGGTCCGAGGCGAACACGTTGAAGTCGAAGCCACGGCCGCGGTTGGTGCCGCCGCTCTGGTCACCGGCGCCGACCGTGGTCAGCGCTTCCATTCCATTGATGCGCACGCGGGTGAATTCCGGGCCGAGGCCACGCACCGAGATGTTGCGGCCTTCGCCGGCCTCGCGGGTGATGACCACGCCCGGGATGCGCTGCAGCGACTCGGCCAGGTTCAGGTCGGGGAACTTGCCGATGTCCTCGGCAACGATGGCATCGACCACGCCGGCTTCGCCGCGCTTGATGTCCAGCGCCTTCTCCACGCTGGCGCGGTAGCCGGTGACGGTGACCGTATCCAGGTCGGTGGCGTTCGGGTTGGCGCTCTGCTGCTGCGCGCCGGCGTTGCCTGCCAAGGCCAGTGCGACGGCCATCGCGAGCAAGGTAACCGGTGTCTTTTTTTCATGGTTCCGAGAATGCATGCCTTTCCCCTCTCCCAAAGGTCTGGTATCGCGGCTGTTTCAGCGTGATGACACCGCTGGTCAGGCCGGACGTTAGCAGCACGTTCCCGATCCGGCATCTTGCACCGCAACAGATCTGAAATGTCTCCAAGATGCTTGCAGGACAATGCTTCCAACAGTTTGGTAGGCTTAGGGCAAGGCCGGGCGAGATTGTAATGACACCGCTAGCCAAATCCACGCCCCACGCGTGGTCCACAACCACGCCGCCCAGTGTCACATGCGGGCGGCACGCGTGAAGGAGCAGAAATGGGTCGTATCGTGTGTTTCGGGGAATTGCTGCTGCGCCTGGGCGCACCCGGTCGCGAGCTGCTGCTGCAGTCGCCGCAGCTGCAGGTGCACGTCGGCGGCGCCGAGGCGAACGTGGCTGTCTCGCTGTCCCGCTTTGGACATGACGTGGCCATGGTCAGCACCGTCGCCGGCAACGCGCTCGGCGCGCATGCGCTGGCCGAACTGCGCCGGCATGGCGTCGATACGCGCAGCGTGCGCGAGGATGCCGACGGTCGCATGGGCCTGTATTTCCTGACCACCGGCGCGGTGCAACGAGCCAGTGAAGTGGTCTATGACCGCGCCGATTCCGCATTCGCCAACAGCAGCGCCGCCGACTACGACTGGCCTGCGCTGCTGCAGGGCGCGCAGTGGCTGCACCTGTCCGGGGTCAGCCCGGCGCTGGGCCCGGACGTGGCCCAGGCCACGCTGGCTGCAGCGCGCGCCGCCCGTGCGCTGGGCGTGCGCGTGTCCTTCGATGGCAACTTCCGGCCGAAGCTGTGGCAGCGTTGGGGCGGTGATGCGCAGGCGATCCTGCACGAACTGTTCGCGCAGGCCGACATCGTCTTTGCCGACTACCGCGATATCGAAGTCATCCTCGGCCAGCGTTTTGAACAGGCCGACGTGGTCGCGCGCGTGGAAGCGGCAGCAGCAGCGGCATTCGACGCATTCCCGCAGCTGCAGTGGCTGGCCTGCACCCAGCGGCAGACGCTGAGCGTGGACCATCATGCGCTGGGCGCACTGCTGCTGGGCCGCGATGGCACCCGCGCACAGGCACCGGTGCGCCAGCTGCAGGGCATCGTCGACCGCATCGGCGGCGGTGATGCCTTCGCGGCAGGCATCCTGCATGGCATCCTGTCCGCCTTCGATGCCGACGCCACCGTGCGCTTCGGCCTGGCTGCCGGGGGCCTGAAGCACTCCATTCCCGGCGATTTCAATCCCGTCAGCGAAGCTGATGTGTTGGCCCTGATGGGCGAGGAGCGATTCGATGTCCGGCGCTGATCCACGCGTTCGTGCGGTACTGAAACTGGCACCGGTGATTCCGGTGTTCACCCCCGATGACATCGACGATGCGGTGCAGGTCGCGCAGGCACTGTTCCGTGGTGGCCTGCCGGTGATCGAGGTGACCCTGCGCACGCCACGCGCGCTGGAGGCCATCAAGGCAATGGTCGAAGCGGTACCGGATGCGGTGATCGGTGCCGGCACCGTGCTCGATGCTGCACAGATGCAGGCGGTGAAGGAAGCCGGCGGCCGCTTCGCGGTGTCGCCCGGGGCGACGCCACGGCTGTACGCCGCCGCGCGCGATGCCGATCTGCCCTACCTGCCGGGTGTGGCCACCGGCTCGGAGCTGATCGTCGGCCTGGAACATGGCCTGGATACCTTCAAGTTCTTCCCCGCAGTGCAGGCCGGGGGTGCCGCGATGCTGTCGGCGTGGCACGGCCCGTTCTCTGATGTCCGCTTCTGCCCGACCGGCGGCATCAGCGCGCAGACCGCCAGCCAGTTCCTGCACCTGCCCAACGTGCTGTGCGTGGGCGGCTCCTGGCTGACCACCGCCGCGCTGATGCAGACCCGCGACTGGGACAGCGTCGAGCGACTGGCGCGCGAAGCCGCAGTGCTGGCGGGCTGATCCCTCGGCCCCTGCTGGAGCCGGGCACAGGCCCGGCGCCAGCGGATCCCCTCAGGCGCGTGGCGTACCCAGCCGCCGGTACAGGGTGCTGCGGTTGATCCCCAGCCGCTTGGCGGCCGCGCTGACGTTACCCTGGCACTCGGCCAGCGCCTGGCGCATGGCCGCCTCGGCGATTTCTTCCAGCGCACCGCTGGCAGGCAGTGCTGGCGCGGTCACCGTGCCAGCACGCAGGTTCGCCGGCAGCAGCTGCGGATCCACTGCTTGACCCGGCTCAGCCAGGGCGGCCAGCGTACGCAGGCAGGCGCTCAGCTGGCGCAGGTTGCCGGGCCAGGCATGGGCCACCAGTGCCGCGCGCGTCTGCGCAGACAACACATGGCCCTGTCCCAGCTGCTGCCACAGGGCATCCACCACGGCACCGCGATCAGGATGCTGCCGCAGCGGTGCCAGGGTCACCACGTGGTCGGCGATGCGGTAATACAGATCCGCACGGAAGCGGCCTGCGTCCACCGCCTGCGGCAGCTCACAGTGGCTGGCGCAGACCAGCGCGAAATCCAGTTTCACCGGCTTGCCACCGCCCAGCGGTGACAGCTCGCGCTCCTGCAGCACACGCAGCAGACGCGGTTGCAGCGTCAGCGGCATGTCGCCGATCTCATCGAGGAACAACGTGCCGCCCTCTGCCTGCCGCAGCAGGCCTGGGCTGCCCTGGCGGCGTGCACCGGTAAAGGCACCGTCCTCGTAGCCGAACAGTTCTGCTTCGATCAGGCCTTCCGGCAACGCCGCGCAGTTCACCGCGACGAAGGGCTTACCGGCACGCGTGCTGCGTGCGTGCAGTTCACGCGCGAAGACTTCCTTGCCGGTGCCGGTCTCGCCCTGCAGCAGCACCGGCAACCCGGCCTGCAGCACACGCCCGGCGGTGGCCAGCTGCTGTTGCTGCACGGCATCGAACAGTGGACCCTGCGCATGGGCCGGCGCCTGCGCGGTCGCCACCGACGTGGCCACACTGCGTCGCGACGCGCGTGCTTCGCGCACGCCGTACAGGCGACGACCCTGGCGATCAAGCAGCACGCCGTCATCGGCCAGCCGCGAGAGCGGTTGTTCGAACAGTGCTTCGTACGGCGTACGGCCGATGTCCTGCCGATCGAGCCCGAACAGTGACAGGCCGGCACGATTGGCCGCGACCAGGCGACCGCCGCGGAAGCCGAGTACGCCCTCGCGCGCACTGCCGAGCAGCGCAGGTTGATGATGCAGGCGCAGCAGCTCGCAGTCGGCCAGGCCGTCGGCAAAACCACGATGCTCGATCTGTGCCACTGCCTGCCGCACCAGCGCCAGTGCATGCAGATGCGGCAACCGCGCATCGCCCGAAACATCGAGCACACCCAGGCACTGCCCGTAGGGATCGAGGATCGGCACCGCCGAACAGGTGAGGATGCCGTGCGGGGCGAAGTAGTGTTCACCGCCACGCACCTGCAGCGCATGTCCGTCCACCAGCGCGGTGCCGATCGCGTTGGTGCCGACCGTGCCTTCATCCCAGCGCATGCCCGGCATCAGCGCAACACGACCGGCCTTGTCGAGGAAACCAGTGCTGCCTTCGGCGTCGAGGATCCAGCCGTCTTCATCGGTCAGCAGCACGATGCTGCCGCTGTGGGTCATTTCCGCCGCCAACCCATCCAGCTCCGGGCGCGCCTGTCGCCACAGGCGCTCGCGGCGCTGGCGCAGTTCGCGCAGGCGGTGGTCGGTCAGTGGTTCGGCGGCCGGCTGCGCATCCACCAGCAGGCCGTGCCGCTGGCAGCGTTGCCAGGAATGCAGGATCGCCTCGGGCACCGCGCCGACCGGGGCCGCGCCGCGCTCGAAGAAACTGCGCCGGGCACTGCCCAGGCGGGGATCGGGAGCAAGCGGGGACACCGACAGCCTCCTGTGTCGCACATTGCGACAGTTGTTGCGGGACCTGTCCCGATTAACAGCACACCCCGCGTCGGCCTGCAACGGCCGCGCTTGCTGCGCCGCCGCAGGGCGCGTGACAGGATGACCGATGGCCGGGCGATGAGCGCGTGATGCAGCGCAGCAGGCCAGAGTTGGCATCGTCTTTGCGCCTGTGGATGCACCATGCCCATCACAGGAGCCGCCATGAACGCTGTACCGTCCACCCGCCCGCATGCCACCGATCCGCGCTCCCTGTTCAAGCCGCGCTATGGCAACTACATCGGTGGCGAATGGATCGCCCCGCGCAGCGGCCAGTACTTCGACAACATCTCGCCGGTGAACGGCCAGGTGTTCACTGAAGTGGCCCGCTCCAACGCCGAGGATATCGACGCCGCACTCGATGCCGCGCACGCCGCCAAGGACGCCTGGGGCCGCACATCGGCCGCACACCGTGCGCTGCTGCTCAATCGCATCGCCGATCGCATCGAGCAGAACCTGGAACTGCTGGCCCACGCCGAGACCTGGGACAACGGCAAGCCGATCCGCGAGACGCTCAACGCCGACGTGCCGCTGATGGCCGACCACTTCCGCTACTTCGCCGGTTGCCTGCGCGCGCAGGAAGGCAGCCTGTCGCAGATCGACGACGACACCGTGGCCTACCATTTCCACGAACCGCTGGGCGTGGTCGGGCAGATCATTCCGTGGAACTTCCCGCTGCTGATGGCGGCCTGGAAACTTGCGCCGGCACTGGCCGCCGGCAACTGCGTGGTGCTCAAACCGGCTGAGCAGACGCCGGCGTCGATCCTGGTGCTGATGGAAGTGATCGGCGACCTGCTGCCACCGGGTGTGCTCAACGTGGTCAACGGCTTCGGCCTGGAGGCGGGCAAGCCGCTGGCCAGCAGCCCGCGCATCGCCAAGATCGCCTTCACCGGCGAGACCTCCACCGGCCGCCTGATCATGCAGTACGCCAGCCAGAACCTGATTCCGGTGACGCTGGAACTGGGCGGCAAATCGCCGAACCTGTTCTTCGCCGACGTGATGGCCGAGGACGATGATTTCCTCGACAAGGCCGTGGAAGGCTTCGTCATGTTTGCCTTCAACCAGGGCGAGGTCTGCACCTGCCCGTCGCGCGCGCTGGTGCAGGAATCGATCTACGAACGTTTCATGGAACGCGTGCTCGAACGCGTGGCAGCAATCCGGCAGGGCAATCCGCTGGACCCGAACACCATGGTGGGGGCGCAGGCATCGGGCGAACAGCTGGAGAAGATCCTGTCCTACATCGCCATCGGCCGCGAGGAAGGCGCCGAGGTGCTGATTGGTGGCGACAAGGCCGCGCTCGGTGGCGACCTGGCCGGCGGCTTCTATGTGCAGCCGACCGTGTTCAAGGGTCACAACGGCATGCGTGTGTTCCAGGAGGAGATCTTCGGGCCGGTGGTGTCGGTGACCACGTTCAAGACCGAGGAAGAAGCGCTGCAGATCGCCAACGACACCCTGTACGGGCTGGGTGCCGGCGTCTGGAGCCGCGATGCCGCGCGCCTGTACCGGGTGGGCCGCGCGATACAGGCCGGGCGGGTATGGACCAACTGCTATCACGCCTACCCGGCACACGCCGCGTTCGGCGGCTACAAACAGTCCGGCATCGGCCGCGAGAACCACCGGATGATGCTCGACCACTACCAGCAGACCAAGAACCTGCTGGTCAGCTATGCACCGAAGAAGCTCGGCTTCTTCTGAGGATTGATCGGGATCAAGGCGCGGGCATGGGGCCGGCGCCATCCTGTCTGCAAGCGCACTACGGAGAAGCACGCATGAACAGAACCATGAAGGCCGCCGTTGTCCGTGAGTTCGGCAAGCCGCTGGTCATCGAAGAAGTCGTGGTACCGCGCCCGGGGGCGGGCGAGGTCCTGGTCAAGATCGAGGCCTGTGGCGTCTGCCACACCGACCTGCACGCCGCCGAGGGCGACTGGCCGGTGAAACCGAACCCGCCGTTCATCCCCGGCCACGAGGGCGTGGGGCACGTCGTGGCCGTGGGAGGCGGGGTAGGGCACATCAAGGAAGGTGACAGGGTCGGCATCCCCTGGTTGTACTCGGCGTGTGGCCATTGCGAACACTGCCTGGGGGGCTGGGAAACGCTGTGCGAAACGCAGCGCAATACCGGCTACTCGGTCAACGGCGGCTTCGCCGAGTACGCACTGGCCGATGCCAACTATGTCGGCCTGCTTCCGAAGGAAGTGGGCTTTGTCGAGATCGCGCCGGTGCTGTGCGCGGGCGTCACGGTGTACAAGGGCCTGAAGGTCACCGACACCAAGCCCGGTGACTGGGTGGCGATCTCCGGCATCGGCGGCCTCGGCCACATGGCCGTGCAGTACGCCCGCGCGATGGGCCTGAACGTCGCCGCGGTGGACGTGGACGATGCCAAGCTGGCCCTGGCCAGGCGCCTGGGCGCGCAGGTCACCGTCAACGCGCGCACCACCGATCCGGCCGCATTCCTGAAGAAGGAGATCGGCGGCGCACATGGTGCACTGGTCACCGCGGTTTCGCCGAAGGCGTTTGAACAGGCGCTGGGGATGGTGCGGCGCGGCGGCACGGTCTCGCTCAATGGTCTGCCACCGGGCAACTTCCCGCTGGATATCTTCGGCATGGTGCTCAACGGTGTCACCGTGCGCGGCTCGATCGTCGGCACCCGCCTGGACCTGCAGGAATCGCTGCAGTTCGCCGCCGAAGGCAAGGTCGCGGCGACGGTCAGCACCGACCGCCTGGAGAACGTCAACGATGTGTTCGCGCGCATGCACGCCGGCACCATCGAAGGCCGCGTGGTGATCGACTTCGCTGCCTGACCCCCTGTGCATGGCCGCCGTGCCCGTTTCCCTCTCCCACGGGCACGGCGGCGATGCCGATCCACCGGCAGCGCCGGGCAGCCTGGCGGCCGTACAATGCGCGCATGCCCGCCACGCGCAAGACCATCTCTCTCTCCCTGCTTGCCCTGATCGGCGCGTTGCTCGCGCTGACCCTGGTCAGCAGTGCGGCAGGCTGGCTGCCATCGCTGCTGGGCCTGACGCCGGGAAGTGAAGCGCAGCTCGGCTGGGACCTGGCGTTCACCGTGCTCGGCGGCATTGCTGCCATTGCCTTTGCCACCTACTACGCTCCGTGCTGGCCGCGCGCGCATGGCAGCTCGATCTGGTCGTTGCTGGTACTCGGCGCGGGCTATGGTCTGTGGGTGGTGGGGGGCGATTTCCCACAGTGGTTCGTCATCGGCCTGCTGGTTTCGCTGCCGGTACAGTTGCTGGTCGGCTGGTGGTTCGGTCGTCGCGCGTCGCGCGATCCGTGCTGACCGCATACAGGTAGTGCCGGCCGCTGGCCGGCAACCTCAGCCATCCTGCAGTTGCCGGC